>NZ_JADPKQ010000238.1:0-6131 GCF_023074015.1 Bradyrhizobium sp. 142 | reverse complement strand
AGCTACGCGCTGAAGTACGAGAAGGCCGCCGATTGCCTGAGCAAGGATCGAGACACGCTACTGGCGTTCTACGACTTCCCGGCCGAGCACTGGAAACACTTGCGGACGCCTCGCCGCTGAAGCCGGCGAGATCGAGGCCTTCCATCCGCTATCGGACGGCCCGTGGATCTTCCCGCGCCTCGCTGATAACAACTGCTGCTCAATCTATCGCCGCACGAGCGCGACAGAACCCAAGATACCCCACGGGATCGCATCCCAATCAGCAAAGTCTCTTTTCTTCAACAACATAGACGGATGGGTGTTCTAATGCGCGGTTGTAATCGGCCCGCCAGCATCCAAGCGCGACGCGGGCTTGAGCCAGTGACGTGAACAGCGTCTCGTTCAACAGCTCATCCCGCAGCCGAGCATTGATGGGGAAGACGGCCCCGCTCTCTCGGCGACGGTGATATCGTGCCAGATGTGCTGGCGGCAGAAGGAGTCAATCAAGATGAACATCGCGACTATTGGATTGGACATTTCGAAGTTCGCTTTTCACCTCCATGCGGTTGATGACGAAGGACGCGTGGTCTGTCGCCAACGCCTGCGGCGTGGTGAGATCATCGCCTCTCGATGAAGGCGTTCTGCATGGGTTTGCCCGGGGCGATGTAGTGCCATACGACACGGCTCTGGTCGGCCCATGCGAGAATGGCGTTGCTGGTGAGTTCGCTACCGTTGTCGCTGACCACCATCTTCGGCTTGCCACGCTCGATCATCAGTCGGTCCAGTTCCCGCACCACACGGACGCCGGAGAGCGAGGTGTCGGCCACTAGCGCCAGGCACTCGCGGGTACAATCATCGACGACGGTCAGGATGCGGAAGCGGCGGCCGTCGGTCAGCTGATCCGACACGAAGTCGAGCGACCACCGTTCGTTCGGCATCATCGGAACCAGCATCGGCGCCCTGGTCCCGATCGCCCGCTTGCGGCCACCACGGCGGCGCACCGTCAGTTTCTCTTCCCGATAGAGCCGGAAGAGCTTTTTGCGGTTGATCCGATAGCCCTCCCGCTTGAGCAGAACATGCACTCGCCGGTAGCCGAAGCGGCGGCGTTCCTGGGCAATCGCCCTCATGCGCTGGCGAAGGCTGGCATCGTCAGTCCGCGTGGTCCGATATCTCATAGTCATGCGGCAGCAGCCGATGGCTTTACACGCGCGCCGTTCGCTCATCCCATGGGCATCCACCAGATGGGCGACAGCTTTCCGTTTCCCCGCGGGCGTCACCACTACTTTCCCAAGAGGTCCTTCAGCGCCGCATTGTCCAGCATGGCGTCGGCCAGGAGCCGCTTCAGCTTCGTGTTCCCGTCCTCCAGCGTTCTCAGCCGCTTGGCCTCGGAGACGTCCATCCCGCCGAACCTCGCCTTCCATTTGTAGATGCTGGCGTCGCTGACGCCGTGCTTGCGGCACAGATCGGCCACTGAAACCCCGACCTCGTGCTCCTTCAAGATCCCGATGATCTGCTCTTCCTTGAAACGATTGCGCTTCATGCTCTGGTCCTCGTCTTGGGCCAGAGCGAACTTCAAACTGGATTAAGCCCGTGGGGCAAGGTCACAATCTATCGATGCCCGCAAGACGCGGCTCTCCAATATCGTTCAAGAGTGCGCCAAGACGATCCATTATTTCATGACTTCGGCGACAGCTGGGATCATGTGATCAAGCTCGAAAAATGGTTCGACAACACGACGACAGAGGGACTTCCCCTCCTGCTCGAGGCCGCCGGTCGTTGTCCTCCGGAGGAGGTCAGCGGTGCGCCCGGCTATGCCGAATACCTCGATGCCATCAGCGAACCCGCACGTCCAGAGCACGAACGTATGCGCCTCTGGGGGCACGAACAGTTCGATCCCGCCGTCGTCGACCGGAAGGCGCTCGAGGGCGCCGTCAACGCATTGTCCGGAATTTGTAAGCCACGGCGGCACAAGCTGCGATCAAAATAGGCGTTAAGCGCCAATCGAAAGGGCCGCAGCGCTACGCTTACGTTTTGAACTAACTTCCGCTGTGGACCAGCGCGTGCCGCAGAATCCTGGAAACGTGCAAAATCTCCTACCAGAAGAGTCCAGTGGTCGAGCCATATGCGGAAAAGGCGCTCAGTCGGAATCATCGATTGGACAGGCAACATTGGTAATGTCGGAAGACAGCCGAGCCACGCTGCTCCACCTTGCGATGTCCGTATCGTCTGGAAAGACGAAACAGAGCAGATGCCCACCAGATGTGGACCCGGCAACCCGGCCGAAGCCAACGAATCTTGGCGCCGGGGGGATGAGCGCAGGAACCCCGTCGGTTCTCCGCATGAATCCGGCAACCTAGTTCCTCTCGACTTGGTGGCACCCCGCCGACGGCAAAGGTCGTGCAACCGGGAGCGACAGCTCTAGCCGAAAAAGACCTGTGATCATCAATTTCGCCTCGTCTGCTTGCGCCGAACTGTCGCCACGTCCGCTCAAGCCAAAATCCAATCCAGCTGGGTCTACCCATGGCTCAAGAGCCGGGAGTTGATCTGCGACATCAGGATCCGCCCAAGGGAAAATTCCCCGGCATCCGCTTTCCGCGTTAGTCCGCGCAAGTAGCCCCCAGCTGATCTGATCGCGGTGCCTCGCTGCAGGATGCAGGCGACGACGACCGCCGCTTGCGTTTCACCCAGGACGGTTTGCGCCTCCTCCCAGGCGCTCGGGCTGATGCCCAGCATCGATCGTACAACGGCCGCTGTGGCCAGGAAATCGCGCCAGTTCGAAACCCCACTTTTCGCATAATCGACGATGTCTGGACATGCACTCAGGACCATTCCTAACGGATAAGCTCCCTCCCCGACTCGCGAGGGTTGAGGTTTGGGCTCAGCTCCCGCCGCCCTGCCTTCTCGAAGGACAGGTTCAAGATCAATAGGGGCATCTGGATTTGAATTCTGTATGTGGCGCTCAGAATGGGACTCATTGGCGCTCGGATTCTTGGATTTGATGTGTGCTTCCAGAAGATTGAGCACGTCGTCGGCGAGCTGAGACAGCTCGTCGGCGATCGGCTCGAGCTCCTGGCGCCTAGCCGTGCGCGGAATCTGATCGACGATCGCGCGGAAGGCCGCGTGCACGACCTGCCAATCGGCAGGCCCCTGCCCTCCCCTTCGCGTCGGGACGGCTTCCTCGATGCCAGTTGCAATCATCTTCGCGATGTCGCGCCGGCACAGCGTGATGCGCTCGCGTACGAGCTTGAGTGCGCGGGCCTCGGCTTCGATATCGGCCGCCAGGCGCTCGAACTCCTCCGAGCGCACGACGAGCGGCGACAGATCGAAGCCGAAGGCGAGCTCGATTTCGCCGGCATTGTCCTTCCGCGCATAGCGCTTGCCGTTCGGACTGTCGCGCCGAACGATCAGGCCCGCGTCAACCAGCAGAGCAAGGTGACGGCGAAGCGTCGATGCCGGCATGCCGTGCGCGCGCCGGGTGAGTTGATGGTTCGAAGGGAAAACTATGAGATCATCCTCTCCTGTGAGCGCCGTCTCAGGATGGAAGGTCAGCAGCGCGTTTAATACCGACAGCGCGCGCTCCGACACGCCAAGGCGCGGCCGCGCCGTGCAGATGGCGTGGAAGATCTTCCACTTGTGCACGATCTTTTCGGGAGGACGTTCGGTTGCGACCATCTGGATTGCCACATCGGCAAGCGTCAGTGATCGCCGCCCAAAGGGCGTCCTTGGGGAGTGTGACTGCATGGGCACCGTCAAGTTAACGAATTGGAGCGGCCGAGGGGGTAGACGAGCGCCATGCCGAGCGCCCGGGCCCCCTTAATCGCCGGGATCGCTTCCCACGGAACTGATCAGCTCTGCCGTTTGGTTGTATTTTCGGTTTCCCTTAGGCTTGCGGCGCGCGGCATTTTCGTGACGTATGAACCGTGCGCCAGTGGGGAAGGAATTCGGCAAGGCGTTCTCCGATCGGATACGCCAGCGCGCTCCCGCCTGGGCGACAAATGGCATCTGGACGAAGTCGTTATCTGGGTCGCGGGCGAACAACATTGGCTCTGGCGCGCTGTCGACCAGAATGGCTTCGTTCTCGAGGCCTTGATCCAGCGCCGAAGAGACTCGCGTGCTGCGCAGCGGCTTGTCAAGACGCTCTTGAAATCGCCGGCACGCCGCCGCGCGTGATGATCACGAACAAACTCCGTTCGTACGGCGCTGCAAGGGCGAAGACGGGCTTTCACATCGAACATCGCCAGCACAAAGCTCTCAACAATGGGGCCGAGAATTCTCATCAGCCGACGCGCCGACGCGAGCGGATCATGAAGTGTTTCAATCGTCTCGTCAGGCTCAGCGGTTTCTGTCAGTTCACGATCAGGTCGCGAACCTTTTCCACATCCGTATCCCGGAGCCGTCACTGCCGACTTCCGTCGTGCTTCGCGCGAGCGAGCCTTTGCGACTTGGCGCGAGATCTGCACGACAGGCGCTATCGCCGATTCTCGATCCTCTGAGAAGTGCCTTCTTCGGCTCAGCGCCCGATTAAGCTGACGATCCCACGAGCAGAGCCTACGTTCAGCCTCACGAGGAAGAACAGATACTTCGCTGGTCGATGCGGTCCGTCATCTGGCCTACGTCGCGTCGCGTGCTGAAAATATCCGCACCATTCGCCTGTGATCGCTCGCGCGATCGCCGCAAAGGTGCCGTTCTGGTTCTTCGCGGCCGGTAGCGTATATGGCACGGGAGAGGTCGAAACCCTGCTGCGCGAGGCGGGCAAAGGCTATGTTCCGGGTGTTTCGTCCAATCATGTGTTCCGTTCCTGGGGCAAGCAGCAGCCTGTCGCCGGCACCGCCTCCGCATCGCGCCGAGCTTCCCAAGAAGGCCTCGCGCCGCCCGTCGTCCAGCGAAGGGACCAAAGGTCCGCGCTGGCACGACTGGGTTATTGCCAGACGGCCTCTTCTCGCGATCCGCCAGGCCCGGATCTCATGCTTGCGATGATAGCCGGTCACTGCCACCAACTCATCTAGCAGTCTGCTGAAAAACCCCCCTCGCCAGGGAGGGGACTTGATGATTGACTTTATCATCTCGAATCGGCGGAGACGATCATGCGCGGCAGGTTTACGGATCAGGGCGGCCTGTTTTCGTACACCGCGCCGGATATACGTGTGCTAGCGAACCATCCGCTGCGGAAGGTCCGGGAACTTGTCCGGATGTTTTGAGTGATTTGAACCGCAGCCCCGCAGCCTTGGAAAGCTATACGCCAGCGAGGGACGTCCTTCGATCCCTCCGGAGCAATTGCTGAGCGCCTTGCTGCAGCCGGTGTTCTACGGCATCCGCTCGGAACGCCAGTTGATGGAGCAGCTGGACTACAATCTTTTGTATCGTTGGTTCGTGGGACTGTCGCCGGACGATCCGGTCTGGGACCCGGCTACCTTTACCAAGAACCGGGAGCGGCTGCAGAACGCCGATGTGTTCACGAAGTTCATGACCAGGCTTCTGAACGATTCTCAGGTCAAGCCGCTATTGTCGGACGAGCATTTTTCGGTGGACGGAACGCTGATCGAAGCCTGGGCTTCGCAGAAGAGTTTTCGCCCCAAGGACGGCAGCGGCGACGATGATGACGGCGCCAACTTCCATGGCCAGAAACGCAAGAACGACACCCATGCGAGCACCAGTGACCCGGACAGCAGGCTTTATCGCAAGGTGGCCGGACGGGAGGCCAAGCTTTGCTATATGGGCCACGCCACCATGGAGAACCGGCATGGGCTGGCGGTGGCCGGCAGGGTCACGCATGCCAATGGCACCGCCGAACGCCGGGCTTCGGAGACCATGCTGAAGGCGAGACGCAAAGCCGCAGGCCGCCGCATCACGGCGGGTGAAGACAAGGTGACCTGCCCCTGAAGTTTCACCCAGTAGCGGTTAGAGTCTCGGCGGATGTTACGCCGTTTGGCGCGGTGTGAGCAACGTGCGATCGGCGGAGCTGGTCGGGGTTGCGCAGCCGATCGCACGTTGCGGTGAGGTAGGCGGCATAGGCCGCAGGGGCCAGATAGCCGAGCGAGGAATGCGGGCGTTGGCCGTTGTACAACGAGGTTTGAGAACGCCCACAGGACCGTTCTTCGCGAGGTTCTTTATCGATATCATCCTTGGTTTGGCTGCCGAGTTTGCGTTCATGG
>NZ_JADPKQ010000431.1:0-6209 GCF_023074015.1 Bradyrhizobium sp. 142 | reverse complement strand
GGCCGACCCCAACCCTCCCCCGCAAGCGGGAGAGGGAGCCCACTGCCGATGTCGCCGCATCGTGCACCCATATGCGATTGTCCTGCCGCTTGCGGGGAGAGGTCGATCGCGAAGCGATCGGGTGAGGGGAGTTCCGCGAGTCCAACTGTCACCGTCCCTGGGGAGACGTTCCCTCACCCCAACGCTCTCAGCGCGGGTGAAGCTCGTCGTTTCCCCCAAGCGCGGCGAGGCGGTGCACCGCCGACGCGGATGCGCCTTCGATCGCATTTCACCCCATCTTCCGCAGCAACAGGCTGCTCCACCCCTCGATCCGCAAATGCCGCAGCGGCACCAGGCCGCGCGCGCGATAGGCGGCGATCACGGCGGGCGCCTGATGCGTCAACAGGCCGGAGAGGATGACGCGCCCGCCGGGCGCCAGGTGTCGCGTCATCGGGCCCGCCAATTGCCGTAATGGATTGGCAAGGATGTTGGCCAGCACCAGGTCGAACGGGCCGCATCTGCCGAAATCCGGCGCGCCGAAGCCGGTGGCGCGGATGACCCGGACATGGTTACCAACTTCATTCAGTGCGGCGTTTTCCGCGGCCACCCGCACCGAGAGCGGGTCAATGTCGGAGGTCAGCACCTTCCGGTGCAGCGCCTTGGCCGCCGCCATCCCCAGCACGCCGGTGCCGGTGCCGAGATCGAGCAGGCTCCTTGGCTTGGAACTCTTCAGGACATGGTCAAGCAGCAGTAAACAGCCGCGGGTGGTGCCGTGATGGCCTGTGCCGAAGGCGAGCGCGGCCTCGATCTCGATTGCGAGTTTGTTCGGCGTCACGCGGTCGCGGTCGTGGCTCCCGTGTACGACGAAGCGCCCGGCCGGCACCGGCACCAGATCTTCCAGGCTGGCCTTGACCCAGTCCTTGGCTTCGACCGTATCCAAGGTGAGGGTGGCGGCGATCTCGTTTCCAGCTGAAGTTGCAACGAGTTCGCGCAGCAATGCCTGGTCCGGCGCATCGGCGAAATGCAAGGTGACATCCCATTGTCCGTCCGGCCGCTCGTACGCCGCGATCGCCGCATCGCCCTCGAAAAGCAATTCGGTGAGCAGGTCGACAACACGCTTGGCCGCGGCCTCGTTGCCGATCGAAAAGCTGGCGCGATGGGTTGGCGAGGGCTGCATCTTAGGGTTCCGCTGAGTTCAATTTTTGGAACTTTTGTTCCCAATTTCCGCACAACTTGCAATTTGCGGATTAACCCATCCGCAGGTTGTATCCAGTAAATTCACGGGTGTTGGAACCAATTAACACAGCTTTAAATGGAAATGGAGGCGAGTCTTGAAGCGCATGGTCTTGAAGTTCTGGTCGGACGAGTGCGGAGCTACCGCGATTGAATACGGGCTGATTGCAGCCGGTATCGCGCTCGCGATCATCACCGTGGTGAACAGCCTCGGTACCACTATGAACGAAAAGTTCACTTCGATTAGCTCCTCCTTGAAGTAATTTCCGCCTCCCGTTTCCCAGCGGGCTACTTTCTTCATAGGCTGATTCCTGACGAACGCCCGCCGAGGATTTCTCTCCCCTGGCGGGCGCCGTCGTTTTTGGGCGCACTTGGCGTCCACAAGCTATCCACCGGCCGCTGCTAGGTTGTCCACCGCCTTATCCCTCGGTTTCCGACCGGATTTCCCCTGCTGGTCCCGGTCGGCGTTGTGCAAATGTCCACCGGGCTGGACACAGACCTTTCGACAGCCTGTCCACAGCTCATCCACAGACTATCCACGGTTTCCGAACAGCGCGCGATGATCCCTCAAGATCGCCTGCGCGGCGTTGTGGCCGGGCGCGCCGGTGACACCGCCGCCGGGGTGGGCGCCGGAGCCGCAGTGGTAGAGGCCTCTCACGGGCCCGCGGTAATCGGCATGGCCCAGCATAGGCCGCGCCGAGAACAGTTGGTTCAGCGTCAGCGCACCATGAAAAATGTCACCGCCCAAAAGGCCGAACTGCCGTTCGAGGTCGAGCGGGGAGAGAATCTGGCGGCCGAGCACGCTCGTCGCAAAGCCCGGCGCGTAACTGTCCACGGTCGCGATCATGAGATCGGCGACCTCTTCGCGATGACTATCCCAGGATCTGCCGTCGGGCAGCTCGGGCGCGACGTGCTGACAGAACAGGCTTGCGACATGCTTGCCCGCCGGCGCGAGCGTATCGTCGAGCGTCGAGGGGATCAGCATCTCGACAACAGGCGCGCGGCTCCAGCCCTGCGCGCGCGCATCGAGATAAGCGCGGTCCATGTAGCCGAGGCTCGGCGCCAGGATGATGCCGGAGGTCAGATGATCGCCGTCGCCCGGTAGCGCCGTGAAGGAGGGCAAGCGGTCCAGCGCGACGTTCATGCGGAACGTGCCGGAGCCGTTCTTCCAGTGACGGATGCGGGCAAGGAAGTCCGCGGGCAGGGCGTCCGCCGCGACCAGCCGCGTATAGAGCAGCTTTGGATTGACGTTGGCCGCGACATATTTCGCGCGGATGGCCGTGCCGTTGTCCAGCACCACGCCGACGGCGCGCTCGCGCTCGACGATCACCTCGCGCACGCCCGCATCCGTGTCGATCATCACGCCCCGGTTGCGCGCGGTGCGCGCCATCGCCTGCGTGATCGCGCCCATGCCGCCAATGGCATGGCCCCAGACGCCCTTCTTGCCGTTCACCTCGCCGAAGGCGTGGTGCAGCATCACATAGGCCGAGCCCGCCGCGTAGGGGCTGGCATAATTGCCGACGATGGCGTCGAATCCGAACAGCGCCTTGACCAGATCGTGCTCGAACCGCTCGTCCAGTATCTCGCCGGCCGACCGGGTGAAGAGATCGAGCAGGCTGCGGCTTTGCTCCAGCGTCAATCCGCGCAGGATGTTGGCCGTCTTCAACGCGTTGATGCCCTCGCGGATCGCAGCCGTGCCGAAGCTGGCGAGAAGGTTCGGCGGCGCTCGCAGCACGAACTGCCGCAGCACGTCCGCGATGTCTTCCAGCTCGCGCGAAAAGCCGTCGAGCGCGGCCGCGTCATGCGTGCTCAGCCGCGCGACAGATTCTTTCGTCCGTCCCTCGCCGGTGATGAGATAGCTGCCGTCGGGCGCGGGGAGGAAATTCTGCACGCGCCGCTCGACGATTCGCAGGCCCTGCTCGGCGAGCTTGAGGTCGCGGACCACCTGCGGATTGAGCAGGCTTACGGTGTAGGCCGCGACCGAGTTGCGGAAACCCGGATGGAATTCTTCCGTGACCGCGGCCCCGCCGACCACCTTGCGGCGCTCGACGACGTGCACGCGCAGGCCTGCCATCGCGAGATAGGCCGCGCAGGTGAGGCCGTTATGGCCAGCGCCGATGATGACGACGTCGGTTTCAGTCATGATTTTCCTGGTGTCATTATTCCGGGGCGCGCTTCAGCGCGAAACCCGGAATCTCGAGATTCCGGGTTCGATGCTCCGGGCCGCGCTTCGCGGTCCCGTCGCATCGCCCCGGAATGACACCTCTATATCAGGCATTCCCCGTTGCAACATCACGACACCATTTATTGCCCGTTCAGGCGCCTTGTGCTCCATTGCGCGCGTCCGGCGCCCGCCGGGGGAGTTATACGACGCGTTTTCTCGCGCGAACCGGTGCCCACTTCGCTGGAAAACGCCTTTGCTGGAGCTTCCATGGATTCGATCGTGCAACCCGCCGCCACGGAGCATCCGTCCTCGTCCCGCAACCGGCTGCTGCTCACGGTCTACACGGCCGCGATCTTCGTCAGCGCGCTGCTGCTGTTCTCGGTGCAGCCGTTGTTCACGAAAATGGTGCTGCCGCGGCTCGGTGGCTCGCCCGCGGTGTGGTCGGTGGCGATGGTGTTCTTCCAGTCGCTGCTCCTCGCAGGCTATGCCTATGCGCATCTGTTGATGCAGGTCAAAAACCGCGTTGTTCCCATCGTGGTGCATCTGCTGCTGCTGATATTGGCTTTCGCCACCCTGCCGCTCGGCATCGCCGGCGCCTACGGCGAGCCGCCGGCTTCCGGCTATGCGTTCTGGCTGCTCGGTCTGTTCGTGGTGTCGATCGGCCTGCCGTTCTTCGCGCTCGCGGCCAACAATCCGCTGCTGCAAGCCTGGTTCGTCCGCACCGGTCATCCCGCCGGGCATGATCCCTATTTCCTTTATGCCTCCTCCAACATCGGCAGCTTCCTCGCGCTGTTGTCCTATCCGTTCCTGCTGGAGCCGATGTTCACGCTGCACGCGCAGAACCGGTTCTGGACGGCCGGCTACGGCCTCTTGATTCTCCTGATCGCCGCCTGCGGCGTGCTGCTGTTGCGCTCGCCGAAGCTCGCTGTGACGGAGGCGCGAACCGAGAATGCGAATGCGCCGGCGCCGCGTCTCGTGACGCGGCTGCGCTGGATCTTCCTTGCCGCGGTGCCCTCGGGCCTGCTCATCGCCGTGACCGCGCACATCTCGACCGACGTCGCGGCGGCGCCGCTTTTGTGGGTGTTGCCGCTGTCGCTGTATCTGCTCACCTGGGTGGTGGTGTTCCAATCGCGGCCGCTGCTGCCGCACAAATGGATGCTGATGCTCCAGCCCGTCGCGATCGCAGGCGTCATCGTCCTGCTTGCGTTCGGCGGCGAGCAGAACCTGCTGCTCACGCTCGGCGGTCATCAATTGTGCTTCTTCGTCATCGCCATGGCCTGCCATGGCGAATTGGCGCGGACACGGCCGGCCGCAAGATATCTCACCGGCTTCTATGTCGCGCTGTCATTCGGCGGCATGGTCGGTGGCCTGTTCGCCGGACTTCTCGCGCCCTTTACCTTCTCCTGGATCGCCGAATATCCGATCCTGGTCGCGCTCGCCGCGCTGTGCCGTCCCTCGGCGAACGAGCGCTTTGCTGGTCTTGCCAAATGGTACTGGCTGGTGCTCGCCGCGCTCGCACTGGCCCTGGTTGTGCCGTCATACGCCACGGGCAGCCTCTCGACCTTGTTCGAGGACCATCGCGTCTGGGTGGCCGGCGCCGTCGGCGTGCTTGCCGCGCTTCTGGCGCTCGCGCTCAATGCCGGCCGCTGGAAGATCTTTGCCACCGTCGCGCTCGCGCTGGCGCTGATCCGGATCTATCCCGCGGACGAGGGCCGCGTCATCACCGTGCGCAGCTTCTTCGGCGTGCACAAGATCGTGGTGACGCCCGGCGGCTATTTCCACGTGCTGATGCACGGCACCACCATTCATGGCGCCGAGCGCTTCCGCAACGATGACGGCACGCCGGTCACCGGCCGGCCCGAGCCGATCACCTATTATCACAAGGACGGTGGCATCGGTCAGGCCGTCACTGCGATCCGCGAACGCAACGGCGCGCCACTGAAAGTCGCTGCGATCGGCGTCGGATCGGGCACGCTCGCCTGCGCCGCCGAGCCCAGGGAGAGCTGGAAATTCTTCGAGATCGACCAGTCCATGGTCGATGCCGCGCGGGACCCGAAGAACTTTCGTTACATCTCGAGCTGCGCGCCGGACCTGAAGCCGGTGATCGGGGATGCGCGCCTCACATTCGCGAAGGAACCGGATGGCGCCTACGATCTCATCATCGTCGACGCCTATTCGTCGGATGCGATCCCGATTCATCTGGCTACCGAAGAGGCCATGAAGATCTACAAGGACAAGCTTGCCCCGCACGGCGCCGTGGTGATGCACGTCTCCAACCGGCATCTCGATCTCGAGCCCGTCGTGGTCGGCATTGCCGATGCCAACGATCTCAAGAGCTGGGTCTACAATGAGGACTCCGGGCGCGACGCCGACTACATCTTCTCCACCGACGTCGTCATCTCCGCGCGCGAGGCGGCCGATGTCGGCAAGCTCGCGTCCTCCAAGCAATGGGAGGAAACCGAAGCCGACGACAGGGTGCGGGTCTGGACCGACGACTATTCCAACATCCTCGGCGCGCTGTACCGGCGTCTGAAGGAGGGGGAGTGATGGTCGTAGATCCTATGGGGTGGCAGGTGGTCAGAGGGGTAAATTGAGTTTGTGACCACCAACTCACCCTGGAGGATCAACGATGCGTACTGATCACACTGACGCACCCTCCGGAAGCGAGTATGCCACGATTTACTTGGCTTTCGAACTGAGCAAAGCGAAGTGGCAGCTGGGGATAATGATGCTTGGCGCCGAGAAGATGCGTCGTTACCGGATCGATGGCGGGGACATGGCGGCGCTATCTGGCGTGCTTTTGCGGGCTCGAGGGAAGGCCGCGCAGGAGGGC
>NZ_JADPKQ010000185.1:0-6214 GCF_023074015.1 Bradyrhizobium sp. 142 | reverse complement strand
CCCGGCGCGAACTGCGTTGTAGCGCGAATTGCGTTGCAATGTGATCCGTGCGTCTACGGTACGTCGAAGGTCGCATGAACGCCGGCGCTGCCGGCTCCTACATTTGAAACCGTGCTCACCTGACGGCCACCTCACTTGAGAGCTGCACCGCATTTGCACGGGTCGCCAGGATTAACCTGATCTTGGAGTTGTGCAGATGATCTGCGTCTTATGAACACCGAGGGAGAGGTCCTCCTCCCATGCTCAAAGACGGCACATACGCTGCGTGGTTCAAGACCCCGCTGGGCCAAGGCACCGGCATCGTCCATGTCGCAGACGGCCAAATCTGGGGACGTGACAGCGTCATGACCTACAGCGGCTCCTGCGAACGCGACGGAGATCGATTTACCGCGACCGTTACGACCAAGAGGCATGCCGAACAGCAGCCTACGGTTTTCGGAAGCGACGATGAACTCAAGCTGACGCTGGAAGGTACGTCCCTCGGCAAGATAGCTCGTGACGTTGGCACGGCTGAGCAGTTCCCGGGAGTGCTCCTTGAGGGAACGCTCATTCTCAGTGAAGAACAATCGCCCGCGCCAGCGGCGAGCGAGCCGCCAAAATTCAACCCTGCTAAACTCCCGAAACTGCCGAAGCGCTCCCGCTGATTCCGAGCCATGACGACGAAAACCCTCAGCATGATTCTGCGGCCGAAATCGCCATCGCCACGGTGGTGGCTGCACCACCGCACGGTCGCTTGGCGATCCCCGCAAATATACGGATGATGTTAACCAGTCATTAACCATGCAGCCATAGCGTCCGTACCGGCAGGAGGCAACGCGAGAGCTTGCCCATGAGTAAACGTTTCCGTCGCCGCGCCTGGCTGTCATCAACGGCCTGGACGAGCGGGCTCCTGATAGCAGGCGCGATCTTCGTGCCAGAACATGCCCGCGCCGCAACCGCGACGGGTCAGTTCAATGTCACGATCACCATCCAGTCGAATTGTGTCGTCCAGTCGGCGACCGACCTTGCGTTTGGATCGCAGGGCGTCCTTAGCGCGAACGTCGATGCCCAGAGCACGATCTCCGTTCAGTGCACCAATACGACGCCCTATACCGTCGGCATCAGTGCAGGGAACGGCGCCGGCGCGACCGTTGCAGCGCGCAAGATGACCGGAACGGCGGCAGCGACAGTGACCTATTCAGTCTACCGTGATGCCGCGCGCAGCCTTGTCTGGGGCACCACTATCGGAACGGACACGCTGGCTGGCACCGGAAACGGCAATCCTCAACCGATCACGGTTTACGGCCGAGTGCCACCGCAGGCGACACCGGCGGCTGGCGGATACAGCGATACCCTGACGGTTACCGTCACCTACTAACGGAAACATCTATGCGCCCACTGTTTGCCCGCGTGAGCGGGATCGCCTTCGCTTGTCTTTGTGCTGCCCGGGGTGGAGGCGGCGTCGCTGCGCGTCGCGCCTACCACTCTCGACTTGCAGGCGCCCGACAGCGCGGCGACGCTCAACCTGCGCAACGAGGACAGTCGCCCGATCAGCGTGCAGATCCGGGTGTTCCGCTGGACCCAGAGCCGCGATGCGGATCGTCTTGAACCAACAACCGACGTCGTGGCCAGCCCGCCCAGCCAGACCCTTGGACCCAACGCCGACTATGTCGTCCGTGTGGTCCGGATCGGCAAGCAGCCGGTCGCCGGTGAAGAGAGCTATCGTGTCGTTGTCGATGAGCTGCCGGATCCGGCACGGCGGCGACCGGGCGTCGTCAATCTCGTGGTGCGCTACTCCGTGCCGGTCTTTTTCCGTAGCCCTGACCTGGGACGCGCGCAGGTATCCTGGACCGTGGGGCGGAGCGGCAACGCCCTCGCAGTGACAGCGAGGAACGCCGGTCAGCAACGTCTCAAGATCGCCGATCTCAAGCTGATGGACGGCGCAGGGCGGAGTATCACGCTTCGCAACGGGCTTGTCGGCTACGTCCTTGGCAATGCGACCATGCAATGGTCGTTTCCCGCGGGTGGCACAAATCTGTCTGGTCGCTCCGTGACACTTTCCGCCCAGAGCGATGCCGGACAGATCGATGCGACAGCTGTCGTTCAACCCGGGCGTTGAGGCGGTCGTTCTGCTGGTTGGACTTGCCACATCGACGACGTGTGCACGGTCTGAAGGACTGATGGACCTTCCGAGTCCGACGGACGCGGTGGCCGCGACGGCAGAACGCAGCCTGCAGCTCAACGTCGTGATCAACGACAGCCCCGTCAATCTCATTGGATCATTCCAGCAGCGGCCCGATGGTTCGCTGGTGACAACGCCTCAAGAGCTCCGGGAAATCGGGCTCATCCCCGTCGAGGATGCAATTGGATCTGACGGCCTCGTACGTCTGGGTCGTCTGCCGGGTGTCACCTACCGGATGGACGAAGCAAAACAGATGATCCGGATCACTGCGCCCGATCTGGCACGGGCTCCGCACGTCATCAATATGCGGCCGCAAGCGGGAGACTACATTGAACCGCAGAGAAGCTATGGTGGCATACTCAACTATACGCTCTTTGCCAGTTCAGACGGAGCGTTCTTTCGCGACCTCAAGAGCTTTCAGGGATTGTCGGGCGCCTTCGATGGCCGGGTGTTCAGCCCGTATGGAACGTTCAGCCAGTCGCTCATCGCGAGCACGGCCGCGCAAGAGCTTGGCGGTCTGACGCGCCTCGATTCGACGTGGGCGTATTCGGATACGGAGAGCCTGATTACTTATCGCGGCGGCGACACGGTCTCGGGTGGTTTGTCCTGGACGCGATCGGTGCGGCTCGGCGGCGTGCAAATGCAAACCAATTTCGCGCTTCGTCCTGATCTGGTGACGCTGCCGATACCGGTGCTGTCGGGCAGTGCGGCGGTACCATCCACCCTCGATGTCTACACGCAGAATGTGAAGACCTTCACGGGTTCGGTGCCGGCGGGTCCATTCCAGGTCGCAAATCTCCCGGTTGCCACAGGCGCAGGAACCGCAAGCGTGGTGCTCAACGATGCACTCGGCCGACAGATTGTCACGACGCTGCCATTTTTCGTCTCAAGCCAGCTTCTCAGGGAAGGCCTCTACGACGTGTCGGCTGAGGCTGGCTTCGCGCGCCGTTTCTATGGCGTCGAGTCGAACAACTACGACGCTCGCCCGGTGGGGTCGGCCAGCGTGCGCTGCGGCTTGACCAATTGGCTGACGCTCGAAGGTCATGCCGAGGGCGGCGCGGGGCTTCTCAACGGAGGCGTGGGTGCGGCGTTTTCGCTTGGGGCTTTCGGCGCGGCCTCCCTTGCTGTTGCCGGCAGTCGTGTGGGCGAACGGACGGGTGGCCTGTTCAATGCGTCGCTTGAGATGAGCTTCTGGGGAGTATCGCTCTATGCCCGCACACAGCGGACCTTCGGCAACTACGACGACATTGCCTCGGTGACCGCCCCGATTCTTGATCCGAAACTCAGCGAATTCTCCTTCTTCAACGCCCGCGTACCAAAAGCCCTCGATCAGGTCAGCTTCGGACTGCCGCTGCCGTTCGATCGCTCGAATCTCAATTTCAGTTATACACAGCTTGAAAGCGCTCTCGGAGACCGCAATCGCATCGTCGGGCTGTCATACAGCCGCAGCTTTCTTCGCGACAGCACGATGTATGTCACCGCATTCAAGGATATTGACGACAGCAAGAGTTTCGGCATTTTCGCGGGGATTTCGGTACCGTTCGGGAGTGACGTCACAGTTTCCACTGGGGTTCAAAGTGGACCGAAAGGAGCTTCCGTGGTGACGGACGCAATGAAGTCCGAGAGACTTGAAGAGGGAAGCTACGGCGCGCGCGTGCGCGACGCCGAAGGCAGCACCCCCAATCGCGCCGCGGCGGCGAGCTACCGCGCATCGTTCGGGCGGATTGAGGCGGGCGTGCAGCAATACGGCAGCAATACTCGTGCGACGGCGCAGATCGATGGTTCCATCGCCTTTGCAGGAGGGGGCGTCTTTTTCGGCAACCGCATCGACGATGCCTTTGCCGTGGTGAACGCCGGCGCTCCCAATGTCGCCGTGCAATATGAGAATCGACCTGTCGGAGTAACCGATAGCCGTGGTCTGCTCCTCGTCCCCTATCTGAACTCCTACCAGAAGAACAAGATCTCGATCGATCCGAAGAATTTGCCGGTTGATGCCGACGTGCCGAGTACCCGTGAAGTCGTGGTGCCGGCCGACCGCAGCGGTGTTGTTGTCAATTTTGGGATATCGGAAGCGCCGAAGGCCGCGCTCGTCACGTTCACTGACGGGAAGGGCAAATCACTCGCCGCGGGGGCGCAAGGCCATCTGGAGACCAGCAAGCCAACGTTCATCATTGGCTATGACGGGCAAAGCTATATCCAGGGACTGGCCGACCAAAACATCGCGGCGATCGATCTTCCGGACGGCGGCTCGTGCCGCGCCGCGTTCAGCTACGCTCCGAAGCCTGGCGAACAGGTCGTCATCAAGGACGTGGTCTGCCAATGAGACCGACCGCCACATCGAAATGGCTGCTTGCCGCACTTCTGCTGGCCGCTCCATCAACTGCAAGGGCGCTCACCTGCAGTTACAGCGTATCGAATGCGAGTTTCGGCTCGGTCGACATGCTTTCCGGCAGCGCCGTCGATACGACCGCAACGGTCGGCATCAACTGCAGTGGTTTGCCTTTGGAGAGAGTCCGGCTCTGTCCTAACCTTGGCGCCGGCAGCGGCGGCGCGACGGCGTCGGCACGACAGATGGCCAGTGCGGCCAACAAACTCAACTATCAACTTTATCAGAACTCCGCCCGCACGACGGTGTGGGGCTCCTATTTTTGGTCGTTCTCGGCGCAATCGCCGGCACTTACCTTGGACTTGAACGCCCTGGGCAGTGGCGCGCTCACGCCAACCATCTACGCCCGCGTGTCCGGTGGGCAGTCGACCGCGCCCACTGGGTCTTATCTGTCGACGTTCTCCGGGATTGACGCCCAATTGGGTTATGCAACCTGTCCCCTCGGTGTCTGTCCCGCCTGCAGTGCTTCGTTAGCGGGGTCGACAAATGCAAGCTTCACGGTGAATGCAAGTGTGCTGAACAACTGTCTGGTCTCCGCCCAGAACATCGACTTCGGCGCAACCGGCGTCTTGAATGCGAACGTCGACGCGACAGGTCAGCTCACCGTGACCTGTACGCCAACGACGAGCTATACGGTCGCCCTCAACGGCGGCACCACGGGTTCTCCGCCTGCCAGCCGCAAGATGTCGAAGGGATCGGAGACCGTGACCTACGGCCTCTACCAGGACTCGGCCCGGTCGCAGGTCTGGGGTGATACATCCGGCACTACCGTACCCGGAACGGGCACTGGCCTTGCCCAGAGCCTCATCGTGTACGGCCGCGTGCCGCCGCAGCCCACGCCGTCTCCAGGTCTGTACTCTGATACGGTTGTTGTAACTGTCACTTACTGAACTCACAAAGGCACCTCAAAAGACGTGCTGCCAGACTGCCTTCGCGTTCCGATCGCGCGACGACATTGAGTAGCTTTTTTGCGGTTCAATCGACCTGCGAGGCGGAGGCGGTCATCAAATGCGAAACGAGTGCCTGATCTGTCTCAGCATCGACACTTCCTTCGCCATCAAGCGGTCGGCCGCCCCGTGGATTTAAAGATGACTTTGATCTCCTCGATGGCCTTTTGCGTATCAGGATGATCGAGGTCGATGCTCCGCAACTCATCCAGCAGGGTGAGCACCAAATCGTGAGCATCGGCATAATCGGGCGCATCAGCGCGCAAAACGTGCAGGATCAGCGCATAGCTGATCAAGGTCGGATTGTAGCTGTGCCCTAGCTCCGCCAGCATGTCATAGGGGACCGTCTCAACGGTGGCCGCCATCTTGCGCATGATCTGAGCGGGACGCTCGTTCTGCCAACCGTTCATGCGATCAGCCAAGCTGGTGAGGAGATCAACCATCTCGGCTTGAAGCGTAGCGTAGCTATCAATGGCGCTTACGTCGGCAAGCGCTGCGACAACGTCGGCTGCCTTGGGCATCGGTGCTCCCCTTATCGTAGCATTGGACCACGGCGGTTTCGTTGTCCACGCAACGCGCTCGGGGCAGGAATGTTCAAGGGTGGCCTTTCGAGCCTCTGTTAGCGTTTCATTTTTTGATGGAAGCGTATCCGGCATTAACGAAGTAGTTGCTGCATTCGACGGGCAGAACGCTTCTGACGAGGTGGCCGATGTGGTCGCA
>NZ_JADPKQ010000498.1:0-6393 GCF_023074015.1 Bradyrhizobium sp. 142 | reverse complement strand
CAACGCAAGCGTCTCCTCAACCGACGCGGCCCGCGCCCACGACATTCGAATCATGGTTGCCCATGGATTCAGAAGTCTGCAAACAAAGCAACTGTAATGCTAGCTCAATAGCTCTTCGGCAAGTCGAGCACCTTCTCGGCGATGAAACTCAGGATGAGTTGCTCCGTGATCGGCGCGAGTCGGGTGATCGAGACTTCGCGGAACAGCCGCTCGACGTGATACTCCTTGGCATAGCCGAAGCCGCCATGGGTCATGATCGCCTGCCAGGCTGCATCATGGCCGGCCCGCGCGCCGATCAATTTGGCGCTGTTGGCTTCGGCACCGCACGGCTTGTCCGAATCGTAGAGCCAGGCGGCACGCATCGCCATCAGCCACGCCGACTCCAGATACATCCAGTTCTCGGCGAGAGGATGCTGGATCGACTGATTTTGACCGATCGGACGGTCGAACACCACGCGCTCCCTGGCATAGCGCGTCGCCCGGCGCAGGGCGTCCTGACCGATGCCGATGGCCTCGGCCGCGATCAGGATACGTTCGGGATTGAGGCTGTGCAGGATGTAGGAAAAGCCCTTGCCTTCCTCGCCGATCCGATCGGCCTCGGGAATGAATAGACCGTCGATGAAGATGGCGTTGGAGTCGACCGCCTTGCGTCCCATCTTCGGGATTCGGCGCACCTCGATCTTCGAACGGTCGAGATCGGTGTAGAAAATGGTGATGCCGTCGGTTGGCCGCTTGCAATCCTCGAATTTGGTGGTTCGGGTCAGCAGCATGATCTTGTTGGCGATCTGCGCCGTTGACGTCCAGACCTTCTGACCGTGCACGAGATAGCCGCCCGGCACCTTCTCAGCAAAAGTCTTGATGCGGGTGGTGTTCAGCCCAGCGTCCGGCTCGGTGAAACCGAAGCAGCACTGGTCGTCGCCTGCGACCAGCCGCGGCACCCAGCGCCGCTTCTGGTCGTCCGTTCCCTTCACCACGATCGGGTGCGGTCCGAACAGGTTGATATGCACGGCGGATGCCGACGTCATGCCGCCGCCATGGCTCGCCACCTCGTGCATCATGATCGCGGCCTCGGTGACGCCCAGACCAGAGCCACCATATTCCTCCGGCATCGTGATGCCGAGCCAGCCGGCATCCGCCATGGCGCGATGGAACGCGCGCGGAAACTCGCCGTCATCGTCGCGGGCAAGCCAGTATTCGTCGTCGAAACGCGAGACGACGGCACGAACACCCTCGCGGATCGCGGCGTGATCGTCCGGCACATCGAGCTGGTTGGCGAACGACCTATCCATTGGAGATACCCTCCCCGACCGACGCCAGCGTTCGCCGAGCCGCAGTCAGATGCGGCATATCGTACATCTTGCCGTCGATGCCGATCGTGCCAACATCCGGATTTGCGGCGAACGCGGCGACGACGCGGCGCGCATGTTCGATATCAGCGTCCGACGGCGTGAAGCATGCATTGATGGTTGCGACCTGATCGGGGTGGATCGCGATTCGGCCGACAAATCCGTCCCGCCGCGCGATCTTGCAACTTTCGGCCAGCCCCTGCTGATCCCTGAAATCGACGTACAGGGTTTCGAGGGCGGCGGCATCGGCGGCGCCAGCGGCAAACAGGCACTGCGCACGCGCCACCTGGTAGGGGAAGGTCCAGCTCCCATCGGCTTCTCGCGGCGTCAGCGCGCCGAGTGCTGCGCTCAAGTCTTCGCCGCCCCAGGTCACCCCCACCAGGCGCTTGTTCTTGCGCGCATAGCCGTTGAAGCCGATCATCGCGGCCGGCGTCTCGGTTGCCACGACCAGCAGCTTGACGTGACCAGGCGCGACGCCGGTCGCAACCTCCAGCACATCGACATAATGCGAGACGAGATCGACATCCTCGATGCCGTTGACCTTGGGAATCAGGATGCCGTCGAGGCCTGGACGAACCACAGCGGCCAGATCTTCCAGCGTCAACCCAGTGCCGAACGGATTAATGCGGACCAGGAACGACCAATCCCGCGTCCCTCCGCCCAGCAGTTCCTTGACGGCGCCGCGGGCAAAGGCCTTGCGGCCGGGCGCCACGGAGTCCTCCAGATCAACGATCAGCGCGTCGGAGCCGATCCCATTGGCCTTGGCGAACTTGCGTTCACTGTCGGCCGGCACAAAAAGCAGCGAACGCAGTTTCATGCCGGCCTCCGCATCATCAATCCGTTCCTGCGGCAATAGACCACCTCTTCGTCGCGCTGATTGAAGCCGCGATGTTCGAAGGTGACGATGCCTTGCGTCGGACGCGACTTGCTCTCCCTGACCGCGACGACCTTGGTCTCGGCGCGCAGCGTGTCGCCGGCAAACACCGGTTTCGGGAACCGCGTGTCCTCCATGCCGAGATTGCCGACGGTGGTCCCCAGCGTCGTGTCCTGCACCGACAGGCCGATGATAAGACCGAGCGTGAAGATCGAATTCATCAGCGGCTTTCCGAACTCGGTACTCGCGGCATAGTGATGGTCGATATGCACCGCCGCCGGATTGTAGGTCAGCGACGAGAACAGGATGTTGTCCATGTCGGTCACGGTGCGTCGGATTTCATGGACAAAGGTTTGCCCGATCGAAAATTGCTCGAAGTAGAGCCCCGCCATTGTGCTTGCCTCTTTGTGTCTTGCCGGGATCCCGAGGCTTTCAGCCGGCCGGGACGTCCTTGTCTCCCGCCCGATTTCTACCGTATAGTGATATCGTACACAAGCGTACTAACTATGAGGATCGCTCATGGCCCTTCGTGAAAATCGACAGGTGCGGCTCGTGACCCGGCCGCGCGGGATACCGCAGAGCGAGCACTTTTCGCTGGTCTCGGAGCCGGCCGCCATACCCGGCAAGGGCGAGATCCTGATTGCTAATCGCTATCTCTCGGTCGATCCGGCACAACGCGGATGGGCCAATGATGAGGGGAACTATAGCGCACCCGTCCCTCTCGACACCCCGATGCGTGCGCTCGCGGTCGGCGAAATCCTCGAGAGCAATTTGCCGGAGTATCGCCCCGGTGAGCACGTCTACGGATGGTTTGGCTGGCAGCGCTATTACGTCGCGACGCCGGAATCGGTGCTGCGCCGCGTCGTTCCGTCCAGCCTGCCGCTCAGCGCCAATCTGAGCGTGCTCGGCATGAACGGCATCACCGCCTATCTCGCCTTTCATGGTCTCGGCGATCCCAAGCCGGGCGAGCATGTGCTGGTATCGACCGCAGCCGGCAGCGTGGGAGGCTTTGTCGGCCAGCTCGCGCATATCGCAGGTTGCCGTGCGGTCGGGCTGACCAGCTCGGCCGACAAGGCCGCGCGCGCAAAAGCGCGCTACGGCTACCAGGACATGATCAACTACCGGGAGGCGGCCGATCTCGGCGCGGCCATTCGCGCGGCGTGTCCTGACGGCAACGACATCTTCTTCGACAACACCGGCGGAGCGATTGCCGATGCCGCGATCCGCACCATGCGGCTGCGCGGGCGCGTGATCCAGTGCGGCACGGCAGCGAATGCATCCTGGACCCCCGTTCCGACCGGCCCCCGCCCCGAACGCGAAATTCTCACCCGCCGCCTACGATGGTCCGGCTTCATCATCTTCGATCATCTCGCCGAGTTCGAAACGGCCGCGGCGCGCCTCGCGGAGCTCGCGCTGGCCGGCAAGATCGTCCACGACGAAGAGATCCTGCCGGGTCTCGAACACGCGTCGGACGCCATCGCGCAACTTTACCGTGGTGAGAACCATGGCAAGCTAATCATCGCGGTCGACTAAGCCGAAGCAGGCTATGCGCTGGCCTTCTTCATCACCTCAGGCAGCTTCACACGATGGAAGCCTTCGAACGGCGCGCTGCGGTTATGTGGCTCGAGCTTCCAGGTCGTGCGCGCATTAGGTGTGCCGCCGTCGACGCGAAGGCAGGAGCCGGTGATATAGGCCGCCGCCGGCGACAGCAGGTAGGTGATCGCGGCCGATATCTCCGCTTCCGTTCCAAACCGCTGTAGCGGCACGCGCTCGGTGAAGTCATGCAGCTTCTTCTGCATCTCCGGCGTGTAGGTATCGAAGCCGCTCGACACAATGCCGCCGGGCGCGACTGCGTTAACGCGAACACCCGAGGCCGACCATTCGCAGGCGGCAGTTTCAGTCAGGGTCAGCATCCCGCCCCGCGCAGCGGCCGAGTGGCCGAACTCGGGCCAGCCATGCCAGATGTCGGCGATGATGTTGACGATCGCCCCGCCATTGGCCTCCATCCAGCGGTTATAGACTTCGCGCATGAAGATGAAACCGCCGGTCAGATTGTTGCGCACGACCGCCTCGAATCCCTTGGTCGAGATCGCCTTCAAGGGCGCACGAAACTGCCCGCCCGCATTGTTGATCAGGCCATCGATGCGGCCATAGCGCGCCAGTACGGCATCGACGGCGCCGATCACCATGGTCTCGTCGCGAATGTCGCAAGCATGGCTCATCGCCTGCCCGCCATCTTCCTCGATCTCGCGCTGCACCTCGACGAGCTTCTCCACGGTACGACCGAGGATCGCTACGTTGGCGCCGAGGGCAGCGAGTTCATGGGCGGTGCAGCGCCCGATCCCGCTGCCGCCGCCGGTGACGATGATCGTCTGCCCCTTGAACAGATCCGGCCTGAACACGGATTGATATGGCATTCTACGGCTCCCTGAAGATTATTGGCGAAGCCGTTGCAGCCCCCGATCGGTCGGCAGCTTCGACGAGCATTGCGCTCGATAATCGTACACTATATTACTATATGCCATCAAGGACAATGACCGATGGGAGCGCGAACGTGACGCAACCGAAGACCATCACGATCGAAAGCCGCGGCGCGATCGATATCCTGACATTGGACCGCCCGGCCCAGCTCAACGCGGTCTCCCCGGACATGATTGCGGAACTGACCGCCTACTTCGCCGACCTGCACGATCGGCCGACCACGCGCGTTGTAATCCTGCGCGGCAACGGGCCTCAATTTTCCGCCGGCGCCGAACTCGGATCGGATGCGTTTGCTGCACCTGGCAAGGGGCGGCCGCAGCGGCAACTCAAGATGCAGCAGAACTACTCCGGCGTGATCCGGCTGATGCGGTCGTGTCCCCAGCCGATCGTCGGGCTCGTGCATGGCGCAGCCTGTGGCGCGGGTTTTTCCTTCCTGCTCGCCTGCGACGTCCGCTTCGCAGCACCGGACGCAAGGATGAACGCGGCCTATATCAAGATCGGCGTCGGCGGCTGCGACATGGGCTCGGGCTATCTCCTGCCCCGTCTCGTCGGACTGTCCGTGGCCTCGGAGTTTCTGCTAACAGGGCGCTTCATCAAGGCCGAACGCGCCAAAGCGATCGGACTGGTCAGCGACATCACGCCGGCTGATGAGCTTCTGGCGAAGGGAATCGCGTTCGCTGAAGACATGCTAGGCGTCTCCCCCATGGGGCTTCGCATGACGAAGCAGGCGCTCAACACGCTGATCGATGCGCCGAGCCTCGATGCGGCCCTGATGATCGAAGACCGGCAGCAGGTCATCCTGCTGGAGACCCATGATCACGCGGAGGCCGTCGCCGCGTTTCGCGAGCGACGGGATCCGACCTATTCCGACCAATGACTATTTGGCGTCGGCAAGCGCGGCGGCGAACTCGCGCAATTTGAACTTCTGGATCTTGCCGCTCGCCGTGCGCGGCAGTTCGGCCACGATTTCGACCCGCTCGGGCCAGAACTGCTTGGCCATTCTGGCCTCGCTGAGATAGCTCTGCACCGCCGCCAGGTCGATCGTGCTTCCCGTGCGCGGAACGATGAAGGCACAGCCGCGCTCGCCGAGCCGGGCATCCGGAAAGCCGACGACAGCGACCGCGGACACGGCCGGATGCTTGTAGAGCAGGTTCTCGATCTCGACGACGGGCACGTTCTCCCCGCCCCGTACCAGAATGTCCTTCACGCGGCCCGAGATGCGGATGTAGCCGTCCCTGTCCATATAGGCGAGATCGCCGGAATCGAACCAGCCGTCACCGTCGAACGTCGGCAGCTCGGGCCGCTTGTAGTACCCCTTGAACATCTGGGCGCCACGAACCAGCAGCCGTCCCGACTCTCCTGTCGGCACCGGTTGTCCCTCGGTATCGACGATCCTGACTTCCATCCCGTCCTGTGCCCGGCCATCCGTGTGTGCCGATTTCTCCGCAGCGCGGGCGGGCTCGGTGAGCGTGCCGGACAGAACCTCGGTCATGCCCCACAGCGAGCAGACTGTCAGGCCGAGTTCGTCGGCCGCGCGCCGCGCGCAAGGGCCGTCAAGGCCGGCCGTCGTGCTGTCCTGACGGCTTGCTCTACCGCTGCCAGGCTGCGCCTTGACGGCCCCGAGCACGGCGCGAGGATCAAGCAGGTCGGGACGCCATCTCATCTGTCTTGACGCACTCGAAGGCGCGCCCC
>NZ_JADPKQ010000395.1:0-6436 GCF_023074015.1 Bradyrhizobium sp. 142 | reverse complement strand
GGCCTTGCCCTTGCGAATGATCTCCGTCGAGGGCTCGAACACGCTGAAGAGCTTGTCCTCTGTCCGCGTGTTGCCCTGGAAGATGCGTTGCCGGGTCTGAAGAGCCGTCAACGTTTCAATTTCCTCCTCGGTCATCGCCAGCCTTGCCGCCACTTCGCCATGATGCCACTCCTCGTTCAGCCAATCGCAAACGAGGAATCCCTCAACACATCAACCGTTCCATCACAGCCGATTTCATGGAATCGGTCGTCTAGATCCATACCTCGTGGCGCCTAGCGTTTCCCCCGAGTTCGCGTCGCGGCTTACGCCGAGTTTATTCCCAGAGCGAGTGGCGCGCAGTGCCGCTACCTACCAAGACGCGGGGTCGTGGGTATTCGGCGTACCTGCTATTCGGGAGTAATAGACACGAAACTTAATATAGCTTCCGCACCGCGCATTCTGTGGCGCGTTATTTCAAAGTCTTCGTAGGGGGTTCCGGGCAGCGCGTAGACTTTGAGGTTGTCGTAGATCTTACGTGCGGCAACACGCGAGACGGTTCTTCCGGTGTTGATCTTTGTCGCCAGAGCTTCCGGACTATCGCAGCCCTCTCTGACTGCTCCGCCTAAAGTCGCCAAGACTGTAGGCAGTGGTTGTGAAGTATCCCCGCTGCTTTTTGCACGCGCCATCAGCAATTGCGCCGGGAGGCCCGCAAGAAAGGCGAGGTCAGGGATTACGCGCGAGGCGAAATGACGTGCGTATTCGCATTTGCCTAAGCGGTCTGGCCGCCCAAGATGCGTTGCTTCAATCGTGCAAAGTGGAGCACCCGTCATCCACAGCGGAAGGAGCTTCGTAATAGCGGCCAATGCTTGGACCGATCGTTGTTTGTCGTCAGGAAGCTTCTTATACTTCTCACCGAAGAGGCCTTCGAGACTTTCAGGCCGGACCATATCCATCAGAATGATGGGTTTCGTCGCCAACCATGCGAGCAGCGCGGTGATGACATCCAGGGATGTACCGTCTAAATGGCCTTTATCCGCAAGTTCGAGGATTTCTTGCAGTATCCTATCGCGCGACAATCTGGATGAGACGAGGCAGCCGAGCGGATGGATAATTGACGCTGGCCGCGGTCTTGGCAAGGCTTTGATTGACGCGGAGCGTCAATCAGTCTTCGGCCTTTTCCGTTTCCTTGGTTGTCGCGTGGGTTGGTGGCCGGCCGCGACCGCGCTTTCGATCGAGGGCCTCGCGGCGACGATAGCTTTCGACATTCATCTCCAGGATCGTTGCGTGATGGACAAGGCGATCGATGGCGGCGAGGGTCATAGCTTGGTCGGGGAAGATCTTGCCCCATTCGCCAAATGGCTGATTGGCGGTGATCAGCATGGATCTCCGCTCATAACGTGCGGCGATCAACTCGAACAACACGCTGGTTTCGGCTTGATCCTTGGTGACGTAGGCGATGTCGTCGAGGATGAGCAGATCGTAGCGGTCGAGCTTGGCGATCGCGCTTTCGAGTGCCAGTTCGCGACGAGCGACTTGGAGCTGTTGCACCAGATCGGTGGTGCGGGCAAACAGCACGCGCCATCCACTCTCGACCAAAGCGAGCCCGAGCGCTGCCGACAAATGGCTCTTGCCGCCGCCAGGCGGGCCGAACAGCAGGATATTGGCGCCCTTCTCCAACCAGGCATCGCCGGACGCCAGCGCCATCACCTGCGCCTTCGAGACCATTGGCACGGCCTCGAAGTCGAAGCTGGCGAGCGTCTTGCCGGCAGGCAGCCGCGCCTCGATGAGATGCCGCTCGAAGCGGCGGCGGCCACGGTCGGCCATCTCGTGCTCGGCGAGCGCCGCGAGGAAGCGGGCCGCCGGCCAACCCTCCTTGTCGGATTGCTCGGCGAGCTTGGCCCACATCAGCCTGATGCTCGGCAGGCGCAACTCATGCAACAGGAGTTCGACGCGGGCGGCATCAACAACAGGGTTGGTCGTCGTCATGCCACAGCCTCCCGGTTGGAGGTCGGGCTGACGGCGCGGACGGCCGCGAGTTCGTCGTAGCTGCTGAGTGTGACGAACGCCACGTTGATCGCCGGTACGGATGCCGGATTTGGAGCGAACCGTTCACGCAACAATGCCAAATCTGGCAATCGACCCACAACCAATTCGGCGTCGATCAATTCTGCCAGTTCGGCTTCGCAGCCGCGATCGTGTGCGAGCGCCAGCAACTCGACGGTCGACTTGCAGGCGCGCTTGTCGCCCAGGCTCTGGTGCAATGCCTCGAAGGCTCGTGCATAGGCCGGACGCGGGAACAACTGATCGCGGTAGACCAGATTGTTGAGCGCCATCGGCTTCTTGCGCAGCGCGTGGATCACATGATGATAATCGACGACGTGACCGCCCTTGCTCTCCGATACCGGCCGGCCCCGCCGCAGCGTCATCATCGGC
The DNA here is from genome assembly GCF_023074015.1 of Bradyrhizobium sp. 142. Lineage (NCBI taxonomy): Bacteria > Pseudomonadati > Pseudomonadota > Alphaproteobacteria > Hyphomicrobiales > Nitrobacteraceae > Bradyrhizobium > Bradyrhizobium sp. 142. The sequence goes on along the minus strand of NZ_JADPKQ010000395.1, from coordinate 4,024 downwards.
GTTGCGCCGAGGAAGCACTCGAGCCGGTCATCATAAACATGCACGCGCAGGCGATGGCCGATCAGCCGTGACGGCGCGGTGTAGAAGACGCGGCGCAGGATGAAGCCGCCGCTCGACGTGACGGTGACGATCTTCTCCTCGTAATCGGCCGTCCGGCGCCTGGGTAGCGCAGTGAGCGCTGGTCGCTCCAACTCGATCCGCTTGCGATTGTTGGCATTGCGTCGGCCAACGATCTCGTCGACGAAGCGGCGATATCCGTCCAGGTGATCGAAGTCGCGGCTGCCGCGCAGCAGCAGTGCATCCTGCAGCGCCTTCTTGAGATGCCCATGCGAACTCTCAATGGAGCCATTCTCGTGCGCAACACCGAGGTTGTTACGGCTCGGTATCATGTCGTAGTGACGCATCAGTTCCTGATAGCGCAGCGTCAGATCTGCCTCCGCGTCGCGGTCCAAGTTGCGGAATGCCGCCGAGAGACTATCACTACGATGCTCGCGCGGCGCTCCCCCCAGCACCCACAGCGCATTCTGCAAACCCTCAGCCAGCGCGACAAAACTCTCGCCGCCGAGCACGACATGGGCATGCTCGAAGCCCGAGAAGGCGAGCCGGAAGTGGTATAGCCGATGTCCCAGCACGACGCCGGCGACGGTGATGCCGAGTACGCTCGTGTCGGTGAAGTCGGACAAGCCCAGCCGGCCAGGCTCGTGCTCTTGACGGAAGATCACATCCTGCTCGGGGCCGACCAGCGCTCGCCATGTGCGCATGCGCCGTTCAAGCGTGCGTCGAATGCCGGCGCGGATCTGCGGATGGCGCCGCCGAATCTCATCGAGCACCGCAATGGCCCGAATGCCGGGAGCCGACTTCAGGATCGGCACGATCTCGCTGTCCCAAACCTCGGCCAATGGGTCCGGCCGCCGCCGGCCACGCGGCGCTTTCTTATGCGAGGGCAGCCGCGGATCATCCTCAATGCGGTAGCCGGTTGCCCGGCTGAAGCCGGACTTGGCGGCAGCAACGGCGGCATCTTTGCTATGTCGGTAAATCATATACAGCCTCATCTGGTGGTCGGTGATGTGAAGGCCGGGCAATGGCTGATCCCTCAATTATGAGACGAATCAGACACTTGACCCGGTCGCTCACGACCGCCAGACCGCGCTGCTCCCCCTGGGGAAAAGTGCGCCGCCGGGGCTGGACGAACTGCGCTCGGGCTACGCCCTCGCTCCGTCCGTCCAGCCCCGGCGCATTCTCATCCAGATTGACGCTGCCGTCTCACCTTGATTGTCGCGCGGCAAGTATCCCGACGGACAAGCCCGTGGCGCCCCCCACTTGCTCTATCCATTTCCCTTCCTCAGGTAGATCAGTCTTCGTTCGGGCTGCGAGTGCGGTCGTCAGCCTGCCTTTGACCCAGGCCAGGTCTCCAGCAGCTTTGGCGCGGAAAACCGCAAATGAGCGGTTAAGCATAACTGCCGCCGGGTCGTTTTCGTCACTCGTGCCAATAGATACCGGTAACTTGCCCAAGAGATATGCGGCTGTACCAGTTTTCGTAGTGCCGTTCTGAATTTGATCGAGAACGCAGGTCAGCGGGTCGTCGATGACTAAGCATTGATCTGCCTGTTCGAAGATTGCTTGTAACTGCATCCAATGACCGTTGATCTTGTTTCCCTCGTCGTCGAGATCGATAACCTTGCTGGGAACAAGGAGCACAAACCCTTGGGCACCTTCGCCGGCTCGACCTGCGCGGCCAGCCGCGTTGAGCAGCTCGTGTGCCTCAAGCTTTTTCATCTTATCTGCGCCGTGGTCAAACCGACTGTCGCCAGAAATGATTACAACTTCACTAGGTAGATTCATTCCCTGCGCCAGAGTCGAGGTTGCGAAAAGGACATCAATGCCATCGCGCCGTTTGAAAAGCGATTCGTGCAAATCCCGCTCTTCTCTCGACAACAGCGAGTGATGGCTCGCAGCACCGGTTTTCAAGAAGCCATCGCTATCCAGCTGTAGGTAACAGTACTCAGCGCCCCCCATCTCATCGACTACTAAGGTTCGCCAAGCAGATTCTTCTTCTGTCAAAGTAACAGGACGCGCCGAGATCCTATCGGGAAAGCCTTTGACCCAGCTTTCGCAGAACACAGTTGTCTGCAGAAAGACCAGCGTTTTCATGCCTGATGTCCGCTCTGGCCTCCATCTAGCACCACTATGCAACGCCGAGTGGGTGGTCTACGCCAAGAGGCCGTTCGGCGGACCCGAAGCCGTGCTCGCCTACCTCTCGCGCTATACCCATCGCGTCGCCATCTCCAACAGCCGATTGGTCGCACTCGGCGACAAAGGCGTGACCTTCCGATGGAAGAACTATCGTGCTGAGGGACGCGAACGACAGAAGATCATGACCCTGGCCACCGGCGAGTTCATCTGCCGCTTCCTCATCCACGTGCTGCCATCCCGCTTCCACCGCATCGGCCACTTACGGCCTGTTTGCCAAAAGCGCTTGCGCCGACAACATCGCACGCGCCCGTGAGCTGCTCGCCGTTGCAAAATCTGAAGGCCAGCCTGCCGCAACCACCGTCGATCTCAACAAACCGAGTTGTCCATGCTGCGGCGGTCGCATGATCGTCATCGAGGTCTTCGAGCGCGGTGCAACGCCACGGCATCGGCCGACAGGTCCAACGAACGTCATCAGGATCGACACCTCATGAGCCCGTCACAATCCCGCAAATCTCGTCATCGCACTCGCCGGCCTCCGACCGGCCACGGCAGAGCACGCTCAGATATCCAGCCCTCGTCTCAAATCATCCGACAGTTCATCATGTCCGACGCGATCCGCCGCCGATTCATCAGCCGCTTCACCCTCGGCCAACTTGCCGGGGCGGCTCGATCCCGATCACAAATCCCTCCCGCGGCTCTCAAATCGCCATAGCAGCTGCGGCACGGCCTTCGTTCCCTCAAGCGCGGTTTCCTTGTATGGGGCTTTTTTTGTCAAGGAGTTCTTTTGTCTTTCGTCAGTTTCTTTGTTCGATCTCAAAGCCCGTTTCTTCGTCCCGACCCGCGGCTCGCTGACGTCGTCGCGCGCAGGAGCTGTCAAGGTTGGCCGTCGCGCCAACCGTGCGGCATGCTCCGGGCTTGCCAGGCCATACCTTGACAGCTTCGAGCACGACGGCACCGCTCGGTGCGATCGGGATGACGATCAGAGGGGAGCCCGCTTGCGGGGCGCGGATCAGTCGCGCCACAACCTTGTATTCGGTGGGTCCAAGGACCCAAACCATGATGCAGTCATGCGCATCGGCAGCGAAGCTCCGAAGCGGCGGACCCATTCTCCCTTTCGGCATTGAAAGCCAAGGAAACACTTCAGTGACCTCTGTTCATTATGCCGGCCGCAGAACGACGCCGTCCGGCACCACGCCCTCCCGCACGAGACGCCACAGGGCGATTAGTAGCTTGCGCGCCAAGGCCACGATCATGGTCTTGCGCGTGCCGCGGGCGCTCTCGGTGCGGGTTCGAAACCACTGCGCCAAGGTGCTGTCCTTCTGGAACATGAGAAATCGCCACGCCAATTGGATCATGCCTCGTCGAACCCGAGCGTTGCCGGAACGGGTCAGCCCTTTCTCCCGGCGTTTTCTGCCGCTCTCGTCGGGCGAGCCCGTGAGGCCGGCGTAACGCGCGATCGCCCGTCGGTCGCGCATGCTTCGCGACAGGACCTCCTGCACCAGCATGTCGGCCGTCTCGACACCAACCCCGATCACCCGCGCCAACAGGCGCACCATGGCGTGTGGTCCATCACTGGGCGCTTGCTTGAGACGCTCCAGCCGAGCGTCCTCGATCTGCCTGATCTGATCACGGACGAGCCGCCGGCGCGCCATGTCGCGACGCAGCTCAGCCAGGGTGTTGGGCGGGATCGGCTCGCCCTCGGGGGTGCGCAAGCCGTCAAGGCGTTCGGCGGCCTTCTTCAGCTTGGGATTGAAGCCGCGGATGCCAAGCCGGATCAACGTTGCTTTCATTCGGTTGACGATCCGACTTTGCTCGCCGACGAGGCTCTCGT
>NZ_JADPKQ010000453.1:0-6469 GCF_023074015.1 Bradyrhizobium sp. 142 | reverse complement strand
GGCGCGCATGAGCCAGTAGAAGCGCCGCACTCGGATTGCAACAACGGGTGCCAATCCACGCCTCGCTCGACACGCTGACGGCGCTATTGAGGCGCGCGGGCGAATCCTTCAGGTCCGTCCCCGTTCCGGCTGCTAACACTAGGCTGGGATTCCCGATCGTGGGAGCTCGAGCTTTTCCATATGTCCGCCGCTCGGTGCAAAACAGCGGTTTGTGCGGTCTGGAAATCCGCGATAGCCGCCCTACTGCGCTGGCGGGCGGGTGCCGTTAGCCGGTCGCCCGGAGCAACGCTCGTCGAGACAACGCGTCTCTCCGAGGCCTCGGCACGTTATCGTTCTCAGTTGCTCTTTTCCGCGAACAGCCGTTCGGAAACGTCATCGACTCGGAAGTCGGGTGGAAGATCAGCGGCCTCGGCATAGAGGACAAGATCCCGGATTGACGGATTGCCCGGGACGCCTCGACATCCATTATGATGCCGAACTTGATGTCGATAAGGTAATTGTCGGCGTAAGCGAAGAATGCAGCGTTGCGCAGAGCGCCAGTCCATTGCGCGGCAGGGTCGGAGGGCGCGATAAACTTCGGCACGACATCGGTCGCACGCCCCCATGCTGGATAGTCCTGTACAGCGCGCCTTGCCCCCGTCGGGTCGATATCGTGGCTCCATTTATCGCCCGGCATCGAGCGGCACTTGTTGGCGTCTGCGGCGAGAGGCGATCGCTATTTACGCAGCCTGTTCACGGCGGGCGCACTTGCCGTGATCCGGTATGCCAAGATCCATGGCACGGGCCATCGGCCCTGGCTCACTGCGTTATTGGCACGGCGCCCCACCAAGGTCGCAGCCATCGCATTCGCCAATAAGTTCGCCAGGATGGCATGGGCGATGACGGCCAGGAACGAACACCGTACAAGGAACCCGTCGCTCTTACGGCGTGAACGAGATCACAGCCGGTCATCCGGGTGTGACGTAACGGTTGGAAGGACGAACAGCACTCATGCAGCGCCGGTCGATCCGGCGATCAGGACAACCCACATGGGCTATGGCATCTTCGAATGCGTGCTTTTGATCGGACCTGATCCGCGGAGGGCATTATGGCCAGCGGTCATGAGTACCGCACAAGAAGGCCGAACACATGGCTGCTCCGACCAACGCCGCAAGTGAAGATTCTCCTTGCCAACCCGGAGCCGTCCACACATGGCGCCATTGCGCTGGTCGGCACACGCAGCGACATGTCTGAAGCGAGAGGTAGAGCGGAAGTCGTCCCGCTAAGTGGCCGACCGCCGCCTTTGACCCTGAGCAGCCACTGAATTGGCCGCGATCTCAGCATAAGGGATAGACGTCTGGGCCACGGATGATCTTGGAAACCCACTCTCACGCTGAAAGCATGCGCTCTGCGGCTCTGACGGCACGCTCGACGTCGTCCTCGTTGGTAAGCCAGTTGCAAACTGAAATGCGCATACAGCGCTTCCCGCGCCAAGTTGTGCCACCGAAGAACGCCTCGCCAGTCGTCACAATGCGCGAAATCGTTTCATCTGTCCGGCGATCGTGATCCTGTTCTGTGGCACCGGACCGTGCATCGAGGAAGCGCACAAGACCCTGGTTGATCGTAGGCTCCTGGACCATTTCCGCTCCGGGCAGGCCGCCGATGCGAATTACCAGTGCGCGCGCATGAGCGCACGTGCGTTCAACCAGCTCGGCAATGCCCGATCGGCCCAACTGCCGCAGCGCGGCGTATGTTGGCACGGCCCGACCACGTCGCGACCATTCAGGGTTCCAGTCGATCTGGTCGCGAGCGTCGCCCACGAACATCGTATAGCTCGTGCGATGCGAGAAAGCGGCGCGATGCGCCTCTGGATCAGCTATAAAGGCGTAACCGCAGTCGAATGGCGTATTGAGCCATTTGTGACCGTCATTGGTCCATGAGTCTGCCAATTCGACACCTCGTAACAGATGCCGATGCTTTGGGCTCGCCGCCGCCCAGAGACCAAAGGCGCCATCCACGTGCACCCAGGCGTGATATTTGCGAGCGATCGGAATCAGTTCAGCAAAAAGGTCGAAAGCGCCGATATTCAAATCACCAGCTAGCAGCAGCACGATTGTGGGTTGCCGAGGATTGGCTGCGAGTGCCTCCGCCAACGTTTCAGGTTTGAGCCTGCCGGACTCGTCGCAGGGCAGCGCTACGAGAGCGCTCTTGCCAATCCCCAGAATTCGAACGGCTCGCTCGATCGAACCATGTCGTTCGCTGCTCGTGAGAACGCGGATCGCGGGCGCGCCAGCAAGACCTTGCTCTTCAACATTCCATGCAACCTCCTTCAAAAGCCGATGGCGGGCGGCTGCAAGGCAGGTCACATGCGCCATCTGGGTTCCGGTGACGAAGGCAAAACTCGCAGTGTGCGGCAAACCGAACAGATCTTTCAGCCAAGCTCCGGCGATTTCCTCAATAACGGCCACGGCCGGTCCACAGGCATGAATGGCGGCATTTTGATCCCAGGTCGACGTCAGCCAATCCGCCGCGAGCGCGGCCGGCATTGTTCCACCAATGACCCATCCAAAGAAGCGGCCGCTGGTGCTGCCAATGATACCGCCTTCAGTGTCACGCACCAGCTCGTTGATCACCTGGACCGGGTCAAGGCCGGCATGGGGCAGCGGGCGATCGAACCGCTCCCGAAGCTGTGTCAGGTCCACCGTGGTGCCAACCGGCCGATCGTTCGCACTGCACAAATGTTCCAGCGCGTGTCCAAGTGCACACTCCAGAGCAGGTTTGAAAGCGTCTTTGTGTGTCATCGGCGACCTCTGGTTAACGTCATTTTGTATCCACATAATGCTGGCGGTGGCTCCAGGCTCGCCGGAATCGGACTCCGTCGTCCCGCCATCGGGAGGTCAGAATGCTTGATCCCAAGGAGTGCGAACGCGCTCGCATCACGCGAGATCGTCGTTACGACGGGTACTTTTTCACGGGCGTCAAGACGACAAAGATCTATTGCCGGCCGGTTTGCCCGGTTCGACCGGCGAAGGCGAGCAACGTAAGTTTCTATGCCTCGGCAGCAGCGGCAGAAGCGGCAGGCTTTCGACCCTGCTTGCGGTGCCGTCCCGAGACCGCGCCGTTTTCGCCGGCATGGAAGGGTTCGCGAACAACAGTTGATCGTGCACTCCGACTCATCGTCAGCGGTGCCCTCGACGCGTGTAGCGTCGAAGATTTGGCGGAGCGTCTCGGGATCGGAACGCGACACCTCAGTAGGCTCTTTCAGCGGCATCTCGGAGCGAGCCCCATTCAGGTGGCCCAAACGACCCGGTTGCAAAGAGCAAAACGGTTGCTCGAGCAAACCGAGCTATCGATGGCAGAGATCGCCATGCGCTCCGGCTTTGGCAGCCTCCGCCGTTTCAATGCTGTTTTCGTGGAAGTCTATCAGCGTCGGCCGACCCAGATACGGAGCATCAAAAACGCTCGGCCGAGGTGACTTCAACCGGTACGGAGAGCACGAGGCTGCGTCGAAAGGACTTCCGCAATTGGCCCATCAGCATTTTGACCCAAGTCGGAAGTTGACTGTCGCAGACTTTCGTCACACAGCGAGCGGTGAGAAGACGACGTCAGGATCTGCAAGGGGCGCCCCTATCAGGCGGCACGCTGGTCGCATCGCGATGGGATATCCGGGCACAGCACGAGCTTGCCTTCGAGACCGCCGGCTTCGAGGCGTCGGTGCGCTTCAGCAACTTCATCCAGCGCGATCCGCTCAGCGACGCGCGGCTGAATGGCGCCACTGGCCGACAGAGCGAACAGGCGCTTGAGGTCCTCTATAAACCATGCAGGATGTTGCAATCGCATTGCGTTAATAGAGTAGAAGAACGCCCGCCTGCCGCCAGGCAGCCACCTCCAGAGATACAGGCGCGCGATCCACATCAGCATGGTGAGCATGCGTTGCTGATCCTGCACGCCCGCCGAGTAGCCATAGGCGCAGAGCAGACCGCCGGGCTTGAGCGCCGCGAACGAGCGGCGATAGCCGTCCTCCCCGATGCCATCGAACACGACGTCAAAGCCGCCCGGCAGGAAATGTGCGAAGTCTTCGCGCTGGTAATCGATTGGAGTAGCCCCGAGCTCGCGGATCAGGGCGGTGTTTCTCCCGTGGGCACAGCCCCACAACTCGAGCCCCGCCATGCTGCCGAGTACGAGCAGCGCCTGACCGACTGCACCGGCAGCTCCATGCACCAGTACGCGCTTTGCCCGCTGCACCTGCGCAGCGCGGTGCAGGAGTTGGTACGCAGTCATCCAGCTCAGGACCAGCGTCGCGGCCTCTGCCGCATCGACGCCCGCCGGCACCGGGGTCAAGTAGCTCGCCTGGAGCGTGCGATAGGCAGCATTCGATCCGAGCACCGTCATGTCGGCCACACGGTCTCCAAGCTGAAATCGGCTCACGCCATTGCCGAGCTGATCGATTTCCCCGATCACATCGTAGCCCATTACAAGCGGTGGACGACGGGACGCCGTTTGCGGGTAGAGATGGCGTCGGATCAACGTGTCGGTGTACTCAACACCGGAGGCGAGCACCCGGACCCGCACCTCGCCCTGACCAGCCGTCGGTAGGAGAGCCTCGACGACTTCCAGCTCCTCCGGACCGCCGTAGCGCCGGAGTTGAACAACGCGGTTGCGCGGCTCGATCACCTGAGATCCCTGCAATCTCACATTCTAACTAAGCATGCCAGAAGTACTGAACTGGAAAGTTGATTCGGATCAATTCCGCTCTTGGCCCTCGCTATGTGAAAACGTCGTGTCTGCTATGATTCCCGCACTGAATCGGCGGGGCTGGGCATGAGGCGCTTCGTTCAAGGGGCTGATCGCGGGCAATCGACTTTGTTGCCGGAATGCCTGGATGACTGGGTTTTAGAGGACAATCCGGTTCGCGTGATCGACGCCTTCGTTGCGGCCCTCGATCTTGCTGAACTTGGGTTCGGTGGCGTTACCGGCGGCGGACCTGCGACTGGGTCAAGGTGAAGAACCGGGCGCACCGGCCTTCATCCGCGTGATGGACCAGTTCTGAGGCGCCTGAGGTGCCTGAGGCGATCGACGCAATAGCGGCGCTCCAGGAAGGCGCGGGCATTCTTGACGAAACGCTCCGTCGACGTTGGATTGTACATGGTAGCGCGAAGCGCTCGGGCGGCAAATACCTTGGCAATGTCTGGCGAACAGCCCCGACCGATCGCGCGAATGCGGCAATCGTTTGTTTTCTGGTCAGCGTGGAGCGCTCGCCAGCCTTGCATGGGATTTGCGGAACATTTGCTCGCGGCCCGGCATTTGCCGTTGTGTCGTCGGGTTCGACTTTGACCGACCACGCGATCCGGACAGCTCCCAGCTCAGACCAGCCCCGAGCTGGGAGCACCCCAACAATGAGTACGAGGAAAGCATGGCGAAGGCCAAGAAGGCGATGCGGCGCGAATACACCAAGGACGACGTGAAGGCGCTCAAGGCGCACTCGAAGGCCAGGACACCGATCGGCAAGATCTCCAAGCAGTTGAAGCGGACGGTCCCCGCACTAAGGGCGAAGGCCCACCAGCTCGGCATCGGCCTCGGTCACCAGCGCTGACGCGCCGGCCGAGGGGCACGAGACTAAGCGCGAAGCGCTCGCCGCCCGCTGGCACGTTTGAGCCGACAAACATGACATTCAGCTCGCCGTTCGGCCAGCGTCTCTCGCACAAGGAGGCAGCCCGATAAGATCGCGCGCCCGGCAATCAGCGTTGACCGGGCAGGGCCAGGATGGCTATCCAGCCGGACCGCGATCAGTCAAAACGATCGGGTCCTTCATTCCGCGGCGACGGCAACGTACTGGGTCCCGCCGATCATGTAGGTCATTATGCCCCCGCCGATCGGGTCGCCTAGATTCCTTTTCAGGAGCAACTCACCCGTGGCAGCATCGAAAGCTAGGAAGTTACTATTCCGGTGCGTGGCGCCGGTCAGCAGTACGCCGCCCGCAGTCGGAGTGAGCGCCGCCACCACTGGCGTGTCCGTGTCGTACTTCCAGACCACGTTGCCGCTATCGGCATCAACAGCGGTTATGTGCCCAAATCGCTCCGGATCCTGCTCGCCAAAGCCGTTGGCTGAGCCGATGAAAGGCTTCGGCGGCTCGTGCTTGAGGGTGTCCGGAGCTGCGAGCTTGAGGGTCGTTCCCCAATCAATGGTGGGGACGAACAGGCTATTCAGCGGCGGCGAAAAGGACGGACCGTACCATTGGTTCCACCTTGCATCCCGGGAAGGAAGCGAGTTCCTGCGGCGGTCAGCGGTGCGTCGACGTTCTCGATCCTGGTAACTGGCAGCTAAAAGAAAACGTCACGTAAGTCACGGCTCAGTGCGTACAAATAGCCATTCTTGCCTGCCACGGCGCTGCTTGGCGATAATCACCCGCGCCACGAACGGTGCCAGAACCCGCGACACCGCCATACTGTTGGCGGTCGCTTCGACCACCACCTCATCGCTGGCCAGCAGG
>NZ_JADPKQ010000223.1:0-6523 GCF_023074015.1 Bradyrhizobium sp. 142 | reverse complement strand
GTCCGCTGCGCACCGAACGGCACATTCCAAACTCGATTGCGACGATGCGTCGACGGCTCGTTCTCGCCCTCGTCAGAAGTCTGTCGCGATGTCCATGTTGCGCAAGAGCGATCCTGCGTCCGCGATCGCGCAAAAATTTATGACGTAGTAAGACTAGGTGGAATTTTCCTCCCCTGTTGATACGCGCCTTCTGCGCGTAGCACGATTTCCGGCATGGCTCGCCAGCCTCGCCAATCAGGTGCTCAGCAAGGAATCACAAGTGATTCCTTCTAGAGATCTCGCCAATCAGCGCGGGTGATCGACGTTATGGGAAATTGAAATAGACCGCACAGGCCATCGTCGCGCTGCAATGCTTGATCACCTTCTTTCCTATACAAGTCCGCGCGACCCAAGCTTTTCCCATAACGAGTCAACGGTGTACTGAGGCAGTCGGAGCCCGAAGACATTGGCCAAGACCTGCTGCAGTTCGCTCTTCGTTTCGAGTGTTTGTGTTTCCTTAAGTTGGCTGCGAGTCAATCTGAGCTTCTTGTTAAGCAAGTTTGCACGCCCCTCGGATGTCAACACACTCATCATGAGGACGGATGGAAACGGCATACGGTCCCAGCGTGCGCAGATGAAGTTGGCGCCCTCGAAATCTGGTGGCAGGGCAACGGCTCGGTCGATACCGAAAAGAGCGAACCATTCATCTTCGTTCTTGCGTTCAAGCACGAGCTCTCCACTGGCCGGGTCGGCCCGCAGACGAAACACGTCAACGCCAACTATTTGCTGCTCCTCCGTATCGATTCGTAGCGGTGCAATCGGTGCCGGACCGGGAAAGCCGGCATCGGCAAGCCAGTCGGAGCCCTCTATGGTCACGATCAATGCATGATGTGTGCGTGGGCCACCTTCCGGAGCCCCCATGCGCACCCTGCAAAGAATGGGTCGTACCGTGAAATCGAGTGCTTCGAGCGCCAAGCCAAACAACTTGTTCAATTCGAAGCAATAGCCGCCTCGCCGGGCATCGATCAGTTTGGCCCAGATCGAATTTTCAGTCAGATCGGGGATATCGCCCAGCAGAACATCAATGTTCTCATAGGGGATCGCGCGCATTTGAGCCTGCTGGAGCGCAAGAAGGCCATCAACCGTTGTCGGGACTTGAGCAAGGCCAATCCGATCGAGATAGGTCGCAATTTTAAATGCCATGGCACGTCCTTGATATCTGGATTCGTTTGATTAAGCGGCCGGAAGCGCGATGACTTCGCAGGGCAACGTGTAGCAGCGTAAAGGTGGCCATCTCTCCTATAGAAATGAAACAGCCCGAGCACTCCGGCGACAGCCTCAGTGCCGGTATCGAGCCAACGGGCCATTTGTGCACGGTGAGCGTTGAATACCCCTACGGCGAGCAGAAGTTCCTTTGGCGACATCTTGGACCAACAGCCGACAGTGTGACGACGCGCGCCACTGGCGAAACGTAGCAGATAGGCCGACTTCATGGCCGTATGTCTTGGTTGATACATAGGTCACGGTTTAGTCCTTGATGAGCGCCAGAAACTCGCTACGCAGCATCTTGCTGTCGCGAAGCCACCGCGCATGATGCTGGTCACCATAGTGGTTTCCGTCTCGCGAACGCCGCGCCAGATCATGCACTGGTGCCGCGCCTTAACGATGACGGCCAATCCCTTCGGCTTAATGCGGCGCTCCAGCTCGTCTGCTAACATAACAGCGGCTTCCTCTTGGCGTGTGGGCGCGCCATGATCCAGTTGGCCACACGCACAACTTTGCTGATACCGATCACCGACTTACCAGGCAGCACGCCGACCCACATGCGGCCAATGGCGGGAACAAAGTGGTGCGAGCACGTCGATCTCACGGTGATGGGGCCAAGCGCGTAGATCTCTTCCAGGCAGCCCACGTTTGGCAAGTCCGTAGCGTCAGGCGCAGCTTCAAAGCGCCCGGCAAACACCTCGCGCACGTACATCTTGGCTATCCGTTTTGCGGTCGCAGTCGTATTGTGGTCGCGGCTGGTGTCGATAACCAGGCCCTCAAGCAAGCCTGCAAGTGCTGCTCTACTTCTGCATGTATTATCTCAACCTCACCCGTATTCTGCGATATTGGCGTTTACTCCAAAGGACACGCCTGCGTCGAGCAGGCGTTTACGAATTGCTTGCGTTGAGCTCATCAAATATCCTAGCCGGGCGCTTTGCCTCGCTCTTGCGCGAACAAGTTGATCTGCGGGCGCTTCTGCATTTCGGTAGTCCACATGATGCCCCTGGCCGTCAGAACGGCCGCTTGTCGCCACCTGATCTGCGATTACCTGCCGCGCTGGCCTTGAGATCCTGGATGATTTCGAGATTTCTACCGTGTCGGCAATATCGCCGGTCGCGCGATGCCATCCATTGTGCTGGGTAGCGCCGCCAACGTTCGAAGAATGATGGAGTTGCTTGATAGAATAGATAGCTTTCATCTGAACTCTTGAGTGGTGACGGCGAGAGACCGCTGTTCTTGAAATGGGTCCTTCACCGTCGCTGCAATCAACATGCCGAAAACCGCTATGCTAGTCTTGCTGCAAGACAACAACACCATGTGCTTTGCGAGCGCGCGCGGAAACATTTTACGCCCAGACGTCAGGGACCGGACATGAACGTCTTCAAGACGACACGGCTGAAAACAAACATAGGGGCATCAAAACATGATACGGTCCCCTTGCCGACCTCGCTCGCGTCTGCGCCATGTGCCTGAAACTACGTTCTGTGAAGTCTAGCCCAATCGCGCGAGCTTCGTTCACAAACGCCTCCTCATTTATGTGACGCTTCAATAGCCTTCACTTTGCGCATCGATGCCGTCACTGAGCGTCTACCCCTTCAAAGCCGCAACAACGGCGGACAGCGCTGTTCGCTCCGTGACATCAAGGAGATCGGAGCGCGCACGAATTCAATCAGCAAACAGGCCCAATGGTCCCTCGGTGGGGCGTCCAGTTCACTGAACGTCTTCGTTCTTCAGCGTAGGGTTGGGACTGGCCGCTTGAGGATTGGACAAAGACATTCCCGCCGCGGCAACAGTCGCGTAACGCTCTTTGCTGCGGCTTCTAGGCGGAGCACCGCGGGATCCCATCAGGCACCGTGCCCACCAAAGCTGACTTTTGGCGGCCGCGTTCTCGGAGGTCCGGCAGCCGGATCAGGGCGGCTTTTTCGAATCACACACTTCGTTTGCCAATCTCGGCGAAGCCTCATGCGCGCGAAAGAGGACTTGGTACGAGCCTTGCTTGCTGAGGCGCAAAACCATGTGCTTCGCGCGAGCCGACGGATTACTCCGCTCGGTGTCGGTTCCACACATTGGATGTCTGCAACCGGACAGGGTTGAAAACAACAACACGCAACGGGCGACATCCATAATCGTCCGTCAAGGAGACATAGCATGTCCGGTGTTGCAGGCGCATTTCTGTTGCCTTCAAGCCGCTCACAAAGGACGGTTTACGATCAGCTCAAGCACATGGTGCCGAAGCTTGAAAACCGTGGACAGGAGGGGTTCGGCGTTGCCGCGTTTATGCATGAAGAACGGTTTCAACATACAAAGTCATGCCGGCCAGCAGGCAAACTAGCGAGTGTTGATTTCACTGAGCAGGACGCGCATTTCAGACCGCATGTAGCTATAGCACACGTTCGCACTCCCTCTCACAGAGAGAAGAGTGACGCCGACTTCCAGCCCTTTGACAATCATAAAACCTCCTGCCGCCGTTTGACGGTTTGTTTGAACGGGGCTCTGGTCAACGCTGATGAACTTAGGAAAGAACTGCACGCTGAAGGTCATGCCATCCGCAGCAAAACCGATGCGGAGCTCTTGCTCAAGCTTATCGAGAGTATTTGTCAAAGAGATTATTGGCAGCACGGTCTACCGGTTAACTACGAGAAAGTCTTCCAAGATATTGATAAGGGCGTTGACGGAGCTGTCAGCGCGCTCTTGTTAGATGGCCTAGGAAATCTGACCGCCTTCCGCAATCGCAGGGGTTTGCGGCCTTTGGAATTCATGCAAACCGAAGATGGCTTTCTACTTTTTGCCTCAGAAAACAGTGCTTTCTCTGGGCTACAAGGCCGAGTCGACGAGATCCGGCCAAGCCACATCAAGCATGTGAACGGCAGAACGGGAGACTGCCTTGATCACTTTGTGGGCCAGGCTCGACACAGCCCCAAGCTTTGCGCCTACGAAACGCTTTATCTGGGAAATGTAAGAACGTTGGTGCAAGGGCAATCTCATCTAGCAACTCGCCACGATATAGGCATGACCTTGGGCCGAATTGTCTGGCCGCGATTAGCAGTCGAAACAAGCTCCGCTCCCATAATCGTTTCTTCCATGCCGCGCACCGGGACACCGTATGCCGACGGTCTATTTGCATCGCTGGCCAAGCAGCAAAGTGCGCTCGTCCAACGGCACGAGGTGATCGCAGTAAACCGTTCTCAGCGCACACTTATCGGATCTCTTGGCGAGCGCAACTCGCTCATCTGGCAAAAGTACCGCGTCGCAACGAACGACGTCACGGATAGAATCATCGTCGTAGCCGATGAAGCCCTTATTCGTGGCGATACAAGCCGCGCAGTGACGGAGATGCTCCTTGCCGCTGGGGCAAAGGCTGTGCATTGGGCAATCGGTTCGCCGCCTATCGTTGCACCAAATTACTACGGCATGGGTATCGAGACCATAGATGAGCTAGCGTTCTGGAAAATATGGAAAAGCCTGCCACCCGAAACGCAGCAGGATAGCCTGCGCTTTCATAGGATCGCACCGCAAACGCTCCGGGTGATCGAACGCAAAATTGCTCTATCGATCAACGCTGCTACCATCACGTATTTGCCCTTTGAAGATCTGCTTTCCTTGCTGCCGCGGGGACATGAGGGAATCGATCTTTCTGCGTTTACGTTCGAGATGCCGACCCCTGGCGGACAAAAACGCGCAGACGAGAATTTGAATAGATTGATCGCCGATCTCACCTCAACGAAAACGTCTGCAGCATGAGGCCATGATGAAACTTGCTCTTGTATTCGACTGGAACGGCACTCTCCTCGACGACGCCGACGCCTTGCTACAAACGACGAACACCATTTTGGGTCGCTTCGGCCGAGCTGCCATCGATATGCAAACTTTTCGGGATCATTTCGATGTTCCACTTTCGGTTTTTTTCCGCAATCTAGGAATGTCGGAGAGCGAAATCGAAACGGTGGATAGCCATGACAGCGCTATTTTTCACGACACCTACGAACCGCTGGCGAGCAAAGCCGATCTGCGCGAAGGCGCGCGTTGCATTTTGGAAACGACACGTCAACAAGACGTTTCCAGCATTATTGTCAGTAACCATATAGTCGACCCCCTTATTACCCAATTACGAAGACATGGAATCGAAGATTGTGTCGCGGAGGTTCTGGCGTTTGAAAGCCGCGCTACTCAATATAAAGGCATAAGCAAAGGAGAGCGGCTTCGTCTGTATATGCGGACATACAATCTGAACCCCAGCTCAACTTTCATCGTCGGGGACATGCCGGTCGAAACGGATATTGCACGCGATCTTGGCTTGATCAGCGTAGCCATTACGGGCGGATTTGTTTCCGAGACGCGTCTGCGAGCGGCGCAGCCGGATTATCTCATCGAGGACCATCATCAGCTGCTGCCCATTCTGCAGGAGCGTGGCCTTTTTCAGAACTCATAACGACGCAGAGCATGACTGAAACTCCGTCAACTGCAACGCCTGGGAAAGTCGGACAACGAATCGGCCTAATCGGCGCAGGGCGCATGGGAACAGGCATAGGAATCAGTCTTTTGCGTCATGGCACTGAACTGCATATCAAAGTCAACAGAACCCGTGTTGGCGCGGAACGCTTGACTGGCATGGGTGCTCATGAGCACACCGCAATTTCTGAATTGGCCCGGCATGTAAGTGCCGTCGTTTTATCCCTGCCCTCAAGTTGCGAGGTCGAGGAAGTCTGCCTTGGGCAACATGGGCTATTTGCACATTTGCCCCGAGAGAGTTTGATACTTGACTGCACGACGTCCTATCCTGCTTCAACCCTCACTCTAGCCGAACAGGCCAAAAAGCAGGCATTGCACTTCATAGATGCCCCGGTAACACGAAGCCCTGAGCAAGCAGAGCAAGGGCGTCTCAACGCCATCGTTGGATCGGATCAGAACACGTTTCAGAGCCGGCTCCGGAAATCTGCACAGGACGTTAAGTGGAGTTTCTGCCTGACGACGGGCACGATAGGCCCGCGAATCAGGAGAGACGATGAGCAGACGAGCACGCCGGAATCACTCACCGGCCTTCAAGGCGAAGGTGGCTCTGGCCGCCGTCAAAGGCGATCGGACGATAGCCCAACTGGCCGAGCATTTTGACGTTCACCCCAATCAGATTACGGCGTGGAAATCGCAGCTTGAGGGCAATGCTTCCGGGATTTTCGGACCAGGGGGCGGGCCGCCGGCCGCGCCCGCAGTCGATGTGAAGTCGCTGCATGCCAAGATCGGAGAGCTGACGCTGGAGAATGATTCCTAAGAAACGGCAGCA
>NZ_JADPKQ010000355.1:0-6607 GCF_023074015.1 Bradyrhizobium sp. 142 | reverse complement strand
TGCGCCTCGTC
This sequence comes from Bradyrhizobium sp. 142, assembly GCF_023074015.1. Classification (NCBI taxonomy): domain Bacteria; kingdom Pseudomonadati; phylum Pseudomonadota; class Alphaproteobacteria; order Hyphomicrobiales; family Nitrobacteraceae; genus Bradyrhizobium; species Bradyrhizobium sp. 142. Next base: position 6,596 of record NZ_JADPKQ010000355.1, on the reverse strand, counting down.
AATCTTCCAGAGTCGAAAATCCTTGCTCATAGCCCCGCAAAGAATCAGACTCGCCCCAGCTTGACCAGCGACTACTTGGACAGGCTCCACGCAGTAAGACTAGTACGTGCGCGCCGCGCTTGCCATCCCGCGGCTCAGCCACCGGGCGCCGAGGAAAAACCTTCCGCGGTGGTGCGGATGCGGTTGCGACCGAGAATGTAGATCGCACTTGTGACGATCAGAAGCGCGATGCCGAGCAGGATCGAGGTGAGGCCGATCGGGATCAGGGCCAGCGTCAGGTTGCGCTCGGGATTGATGAGCCAATGGTGGATCGAGGTCAGCACGAAGGCGAGGCCGAGAAAGCCCACGCCGCCGCCGGCCAGGAGCAGCGCCCACATCCGGCGCAATTGGCTGAGCCGCTCCCGCGCCACCTCGGTCCGCGGCGCATGATGTCGCGCGACACGCCGGACCAGGCGCAGGGCGAAGGCGATCGAGCTGAAGCCGATCAGGAGGCTGGCGGCGCCCAGCCACATCCGGAGTGTCGGATCCAGATCCGGCATCCGCTGCAGCGTGAGCAGCGGGAAGTCGAAGGCCGAATGCAGCGCGAGCGGGCCCGCCAGCATCAGCAGGCGGCTGGAGAGGCGGGCCCAGTCGCGATGATGACGGTTCGCGCCGAGCGCCGTGCCGGCGCGCGCGATCGTCAGATAGGCGCCCGCGATGATACCGAGCGCGCCGTGGAACGGCACCGTCAGCACGCTGCGGAGGGCCGCAAGCGAGCGCCACATCTCGGCATGCTGGACGAGATAGGCGAGGTTCTCATAGGCCGCAAAGCCGAGGCCGACGGCGGCGCCATAGACCACGGTGTCCATCGGATTGGCGAACGTCCGCCGCTTGGCCGAGGAGACCAGCACGATCGCGATCACCTTCACGGCTTCCTCGGGCAGCGCAACGCCGAACACTGAATGCATCGCGAGCGCCGCCCAGGGATCGTCGGGGGCCGCGATCATCCTGGCGAAAGGCGCGCGGGCCAGGCCCAGCAACGAGATGCTGGCTGCGCCGAGCAGGAACGCGGTCCAGACCTGGGCCGGCGGGCCCGGGCGTTCCTCCGCGGCAATGACAAGCCACAGCATCAGGAGCGCCGGCGCGATGGCGGCAGTTCCGATGACGGTGGGCAGCGCTTCAATCAGGTACATCGCGTCGAAAATAGGTTCCCTTGACCGGCTTATCTACTTCCACCGATGCGACCATGTGTCATGCGCTTGCTGTTCTATCGCTTTAACAAGCGTGACAGCTTCCGTTCATCCGCGTGCTTACCGAGGCGAGAATACCAGCGCAATCAATTGTATGACCGGAGGTGTTCGCTGTCGATCGCAGCAATGGCGCCTCCGGTACGGGATTGCAATTTGCTAGCTGGATCAAGGGAATACGAAGAATTCTTAGATTCAACATGCAGATGGCCTCGCGGCCAATCCAGTGGTTGCATTGTCTGCACGAGGCAACGCCCGACCGGGGAGGGCCCCTGCGGTTTGCCCAATCGGTCTTTACGGGAAAAGCCGGTGTGGTAGCTCGAATCGGCAGTCCCAGCCCGGCCCTTAGTGGGTCGTGAAGGGCGGCCAAGGCTCGGGCGCAACGTCGAAAGCGCCGAGATGGAATTCGTTGTCTGCTTGATCTGGCTCGGTGTGTTGCGCAAGCAGCGTGAAAGCGGCCTGCGGGTATTGCTTCCAGATCATGAGATCGGCGGCCGTGATGGTGAGCCAGCCGAACGTGTACATGTAGCGTCCGGGCTCGGTGACCCGGCCGACCCTGTCCCAGGTGATCTTGTCGACTGCCATTCGGTCCCCCGATCGCAAGTCTGCACATGAACGCCGCGCGAGGCACGGACCCTTAAAGAATGATCCGGCAATTGGGCCATGGCGTGGCAGCAGTGCGAAGGCGAAGCGGCCGGAGGCCTCAGGCGGACTGCTTCAGCGCCGGGCGGACGATCAGGCGGACGAGATCGTCGCGCTGCTGTTTTTCGGCGAATTTTACTGCAAAGCCGCTGGCGAATTTCCGGATGACGCGCCCGACGCAGGCGCCGACTGCGAGCGGCGTTCCGATCGGCGGGTCGAATTCGCAGGATATCGCAACTCCGGCCGTCGAGACGTCGATGATGAAGCAGGGGTGGGTGCTTCCGTCGGCGAGTGTCAGGAATGTATGCGAGACCTGCGGCACGAACCGCGCGTCACGCCGCAGATCTTCGACGCTGGCGTCCTTCTGCTTCTTCTCGAGCCAGGTCAGTTTCTCCGACATCCAGGCGCGCCGCGCCCGGGTCATCTCGAGCTCCATCAGGAAGCCCATCTTCAGGCAGGCAGAGCTCGTACGCCATACGCATGTGCGAAAAGATAGGAGCGTCAGAGCGTTTTGCGAGTCGGGAACAAACGGCAATGCCCCCCGTTCTCACTGTGCTCCGGCTTCAAGCCCCCCTGCAAACCGGTTGACCCCCGGCTCCTGCGCCCCCCGACGCAGGGGCCGTTTTTATCGGAACGATCCGAAAAATGCATCGTTGGCGATCAACGGGGCTCTAGGTTGTTGGGAGATGATGCCCGTGCTCTCTCCGGATCATGTGCTACGTGATTGTCCGAAGTGTCATGCTTGGCCGATGCCCGCCAACTTCATCCACCCGATCTGGCCAATCCAGTCGCCCCAAATTGAGTTTCGGTGTGCAAGATGCGGTCATCAAGAGACCGCGGAGGTCGAAAGCACAGGCGAGATGAAACCCATTAAGAAGCGGCGGCGAAGATGGTCACCTGAGTTTTTCCGGTGACACAGCGCTCAAAGAACTACGCCGGGTAGGCAATCGAACCCGCCGGTTCACGCCGGCGGTGTTTCTCTCCTCTAGTGGGTCGCAACCAGCGCTGCCATGCTGAATGCGAGTACGCAGGCAGCTGCCAAGGACCAGAGCGCTATAGCAATCTCTTTGGGCATGGTCGTGGCCTCCTGACGAAAGCCGCCTTTACCCTTACTGCCGGACGAGCTTAGAGCGCATACCGATCAGCATCGTGTAGGCAAGCCGCCGCCAAATCAGGTTCATTAGGACTAGCATCTTGGCATCCCCCTTATCCGATGCCACCACCTTCGACCCGCTATGTTTCCAGTAGATTTCGCGCGGGGGGCGAAATGGCTTCGCGCCGAGGGTGGGAGGGCAGCCCCGCCGGTTCACGCTGGCGGGCCTTCCTTTGACGTCCACTCCGGAGGCGTCCTCGACTTTTGGCATAGATCGTGCAGGCTAGTTCGCGCCCGGAATTTTGCTAGTTCCTCCCGGGACTTGGAACTTTTATCCGAGGAAATTTTCATGCCATCGACTATTGAACAAATTGTTTCCGCCTACGTTCGGTTGAAAAATAAGCCTGCGTTGGAAGACATGCTTATGCACCGGCGCCAGCTACTAGCTGATGTCCAAAGCAGGACGGGTGTCGATCCAAGGCAATCGGTTCTGGCTCTGCAGGAGGACGTCAAGCTGATCGAAGCAGGGCTAAGGCAGATGGGACAGGATTGATCGGCGGCACGGCTGCGCCTGTCTTCCACCCACTATCGGATCGAGCGCGATGGTGCCTCCAATGCCGCCGCTAAGAAACATGGCCCCCGGTTCACGCTGGCGGGCCTTCTCGCTTACGACAGGCAAGTTAGGATGGCGAGGACCACGTCCGCGCCGAGATCGCCCGAGCACATCGACAAGAAAATGCCGCCACCAAGCACCACTGCAACCAATTGAAGCGCGATCATTTGAGATCCCTCGTTGGTGAGGGAAAGCTACTCTCGGATCGTTTCCGGATTGCTTCGTGCGGAGCAGTGAATGATTTCATTCCGTGCTAAGGGCGATTCTAGCGGTCGGTGCCCGCCGAGCCCAAGGAGCGGGGCCCACGCTCTCATTCCGAGAGTAACGCAACAATCATCGGCGGATCGTCCGGGCTTTCCGAATAGAACAACACGCTCACGGTGAACCATACGAGGATGAGCGCAGCAGCAATTGCAAACGGCCGGAGCCATGTGCGTGAGGGCTTCATGCAATTCAACGGCCGATGTCCCCTCACGGTTTCGGACCAGGGTCGGGTTTCCTTGGGAAATTTACGGGTGGCCGGCGCGCTGCGGCTAGGCCCGCCGGTCGCTGGCGGCTTATTCACAGCTCAACTGGTTGGCGACTGGACTCCAACTTTCATTCCTCTAGGTTGCGGGCGGTTCTCACAACTAAGGAAGTTCGAAATGGCAGACTCCGCACCGGTAGTGCACATCGGCGAAAACTCGCCCGAGCAAGTCGCGTACAAGCTCATGGAAAGGGTTGCCGATGTTGAGCGGAAGTCGTTCCACAACCAACCCAGCTCAGGCTGGACTACCGCCGACCGGAATTGGATTCTCGACACATATGCGGAATGCTTTCAGGCAGCAAAGGGCAAGCGAGCTTTTACCGCTCGATAAGCGGCCCCGCGTATTGGCCAAACGTTGGACACGAAGGGTAGGGCGCCAGCTAAGTCGTTGCTTTTGTTGGCGCTCCCTAGCGGAATCGAACCGCTCTCTCCACCGTGAAAGGGTGGCGTCCTAACCGATAGACGAAGGGAGCAAACGCAGAGCCCCGCCGCTTCTGGCGGCACGGCCGTGGGCCGCACGAGTCTTTGCCAGGCGGCCGCGGCGGGCGAACGTATAGTGGCGTTTGGGCCCGTGGGCAAGCCGTTCGGGAACGGTCTTTTCGGGCGGTGGACAGCTCCGGTCCCGGGATCATTCGGGAGGCGATTTCAACGGTTTATTAGGGTTCCCGGAGCTAGCTGGAATGGGAGACTTTTTCATCCATGCCACCGCCCAAGAAGCGCGCCGACCGTAAATTGCTGTCGCGGCATGCCTGGATCACGCTCGACGGCGGGTTCGCCGCGCGGCATTGCCTGGTGCAGGACATCTCCGCCTCCGGCGCGAAGATCACCATGGACGACGACGCCAGCCAGCTTCCCGGCGTGATCCGGATGGCGTTCTCGCGGGATGCGCGCACCGGGCGGAGTTGTCAGGTCGTCTGGCGCCGCGGCAAATCGGCCGGCATCAAGTTCCTTTGAGATCTGCCGGCGCGACCCCGGATGGCGCGGGGCGCGCGTTTCGGGCTAAAACGCAAACGATGCGCGCAACCATCCTCATCGTCATTTTCCTGGCAACGACCTCCGCGGCCGCGGCCGAGAGCCTGCGCCTTCCTCCCCCCGAGCGGCCGCAGGCCGGCAAGGCCTTGCCGCTGAAGGGCACGAGCGGCAGGACAAAGGCGAACGCCTGCGCCTCGTATGGCCCGCGCTTCGTCATGGTCGAGGGCACCGGCACCTGCGTCGAGATCGGCGGCTCGATCAGCACCGACGCCGCGGTCCGGCGCTGAGCCGCATGACGCCGGACCTGTTGCGGCTCGACCTTGTCGTTCCCGTGCTGATGTATTGCGCGCTGCTGTGGTGGATCGGCCGCGGCCTGAGCTGGACCGCGCGGCTGGCGACCGCGGTCGTGACACTGGCGCTGGTTATCTGCGTGCTGCTGGTCGAGCGCGGCTGGCTCTAGCACCTGCCAAAACAAAAAGTGAAAAACAACCCCATGCACAGTAGCCGCCGCGTGCCGGACGCTTGCTGCAATATCGGGATTCATCACGCTCCCGTTGCAGCTTAAGGCGCACAAGAGCTCACGACATCGGCGGTGCGACGTATTGCGCAAATCCGGCGCGGCGGCCGAGCTCGGCGAGCCACCGCGTCAGGTGCGGCTGCGCCGGCCGGCGGATGCCTTCGACCCCCAGCCAGCGCCGCGCATAGGCGCCGACCGCGATATCGGCGAGCGTGAACTGGTCGCCCTCCATGAAACGGCGCGTGGCCAGCAGCCGATCGGCGATCGCCCAGACCTCCGCGGCCGCATCCGCATCGCGCTGCACCTGGATCATGTCGCGCTCGCCAGGTGCCGTGCGCACGATGCCCCAGAACACCGGGCGGTCGACCGGCTGCACCGTCGACAGCGTCCAGTCGAGCCAGCGGTCGACCGAGGCGCGGCGCTTCGGCGCCTCCGGATAGATCGGAGCGCCGCGTCCATGCGCGAGGCAAAGATAGCGCATGATGGAATTGGATTCCCACAGCACAAAGTCGCCTTCGACCAGGGTGGGGATGCGCGCATTGGGATTCATCGCGAGATACTCGGCCTCGCGAGTCCTGCCGTAACTCATGCCGGCGTCGATGCGCTGATAGGGCAGGCTGAGCTCGGCGAGGCACCACAGCACCTTCTGCACGTTGACCGAGTTGGCGCGGCCCCAGATCGTCAGCTGTGTGTCCGGCATCTTTATCCTCCCGCGGCATTTTTCGGTGTCGTAGATCCTATGGGGTGGCAGGTGGTCAGGGGTAAATTGAGTTTGTGACCACCAACTCACCCTGGAGGATCAACGATGCGTACTGATCACACTGACGCACCCGCCGGAAGCGAGTATGCCACGATTTACTTGGCTTTCGAACTGAGCAAAGCGAAGTGGCAGCTGGGGATAATGATGCCGGGCCGAGAAGATGCGTCGTTACCGGATCGATGGCGGGGACATGGCGGCGCTATCTGGCGTGCTTTTGCGGGCTCGAGGGAAGGCCGCGCAGGAGGGC
>NZ_JADPKQ010000032.1:0-6713 GCF_023074015.1 Bradyrhizobium sp. 142 | reverse complement strand
GCAGCATGTGAATGATCCCGCTGATGATGCGCCGGTCGTCGTCCCGATCCGGCCCCGTCAGTCCCGTCGGCAGATGCGGCTCGATACGTGCCCATTGCCCTGTTATTCAGCCAAAACAAACCCGCACGCATTCTCTCGCTCCCGAATCAAAAACTCGCGGGCAAGGGAATCATGTGGCGCTATTTAGGTACAGACCTAGGACTGCTCGCCGATTAACGTGGTGCGTTGGGGCGGGCTATCTGCTTGCTGCACTGCGTCTACGTTTCGCCATGCAACACATTTCAGAAATATCGGTATGAAATCACCTCTCAGCATATCAGTCCCGGACATGCGCGGAACGCGCCTTATGAGTTTGCATTGTTCTTTTGTTTTTGTGATTTGTAGTGAGGTCGATCATGCGTCTGCTTTCTGGAATGATCGTGATTGCAACAGTCTCCGCTTGGACGGGGCTTCAGGCGCCCCCTGCTGTCGGGCAAACATTCAATGACAGATGGTCCATCATTCCAAAGGCTCAAGCGGAGCCCGCTCCTGAAGGACTCGATCAGACAAAGAAGGATGAGCCGCAAGCGCAATCTCCGAACGGACAAGAGCCCTTGAAAGATCGTTCAGGCGCTCAATCATTCAATCGAATCTTTTCCGGAAAAGCCTCCTACTACTCGTATTCGAAAAGGAAGACAGCGAGCGGTTCATCGTTTGATCGGAATCTACTGACCGCGGCGCACCGCCGTCTGCCGTTCGGCACGAGAGTCCGCGTCATTGATCTTGAGACGAGTAAGTCGGTGGTGGTTCGTATCACCGACCGCGGACCATGGGTCCGTGGCCGCGTCCTCGACCTCTCACTCGCCGCCGCGCGCAGCTTGGGGATTACGGATCGTGGCGTGGCTCAGGTTCGTGCTGAGGTGTTATAGGGGGCGTTCATTGCCCTGTGAAAACACGCAACCGCCGCCCGCGCGCCCGTGCGTCAACGGTCCGGATCCTGAAACAAATCTGCCGTGTCTCTAAAGAACCCTGACGCTATCGCGGCCCTCGTATCGGCCCTCCGGCTCGTCTACGGAGACGAAGTCGCGCGGACTATGCTCCTGGAGGGTATGAGCCTTGCCGCGCTGATTGACGCGATGTTCTCCGCGCCGATAGCACATCGCGATGCCGTTCGATACGTCGCGAGTGCCTTAGATGACTTCGCCGTTACACCAGAACTTGGCCCGGTCTGGCACCTTCGCTACCTGTATGATGACCAGCCCGGCTCATTTCGCGTTGTCGATATGGAGATAGCCACGCCGGCCGGTACTCTGTCCAGCAACGATCTTTGGCTTCGGCTGCCCGTCTAACTAGCTCGCAACCTCTGCAATGTGGCCCGTGCTGTCGACGATTAGCGAGGGCCCGGTGCCTTCCTTGACGGCCTTGTAGGTCTTGATCTTGCCGGCCGGTAGTTCCTGGATGTCGAGTAGCGCGCGGGCGCATAAGTTAGCGATAATGTCATTCGACGTCAGGCAGAGCGCGGGCGAGCACGCCCTAATCAGTGGGAGCGCAGCCAGCTAACCGGCGACCGGCCCCCGGTGACGGCATCGGTCTCGAAGACCTGCCTGGTGCGCTTCGACAACAACAAGTACTCGGTCGCAGCCAGTGCAGTCGGACGACCGGTCGAGGTTCAAGTCTATGATGGATCTGGACTTCGCGATGTGTCGCCCGCTCGTCCGACGCTTGCGCCTCATATCCGGTTTTTGTTCATCGGCTCGCACCTTTGATCCACGCTTCCTTCAGACTCCGCCTCGCGACGGCAGCCCTTGCGTTTCACTAACCCTTCACCTCCATCAGGTTGGGTGGAAGACTTTCACTTCCGAGCTATTGAGCATGCCCGGCACACGACTAAACCGCTCGCGCGGTAGGACGCTGCGGCTGGCAGCGCAGCCAAGAGGATAGCGTAACGGGGCGTCCTGTTTTGAGATGAGGGGTTCGCAACCTTCACTCAAAACAGGAGCATCCCCATGACCGACGAGGCAGTGAGCCCGCTGCGCCGGCGCATGATCGAAGACATGACGATCCGCAAGTTCGCGCCGAAGACCCAACATGACTACGTGCAAAGAATCAAGAACTTCGCCGCGTTCCTCGGGCGATCACCGGATACCGCGACTTTCGAGGACGTGCGTCGGTATCAGCTGCATCTGGCATCGAGCGGCGTTGGCGTGCCGACCATCAATCAGACCGTCTCGACGCTGCGGTTCTTCTTCCGGGTCACGCTGAAGCGGCATGAGATCCTCGAACATACCCCTGTCGTTCACGAACCGCGCACAAAACGGACTCATGCACGGCAGCAATCAACGTACGGCGCATTTCGTCCGAAACGCCGTGGCTTACACGCCGCGCGGAACTCCAGCAGTGAAAAGGCTGGTGAGCTCTCTTTGGCTTCTGATCTCAGCGCGTGGCCAGCCTTCTGTACGCCGCAATGGCCCGCTTGAGATCTTCATATTCCTCGCAAGGAATGAGGCAGAGGTTTTCCAGCGCCGCCAACTGTTGCTGTGCCCTGGCCGGCTCCCCAAGCACCAGATAAGCCTCACCGAGATGCTCATGCGCGCTGCGGTGGCGGGAATTTAGCATCAGTGCCTTCTGATAATGGTCAATAGCCGGACCTATCTGACGCAGCCGCCGATAGGCATAGCCGATGTAGTTCTGGATATCGGCATTGGTCGGGTCGCGCAGCGCAGCGAACTCGAACGCTGCGATTGCGCCATTCCAATTCTCGGCGCGTAGCGCCTTCTTTCCGGCCTTGAAATCGGGATCGAGTTGCGCCCAGTCGGCGTCCGATGCAACGGATGCCATGGTGGTGCAGATCGGCCAGGCTTCTGCCGTGGTGGCCGTCTCGGCCCGACGCTCGAGCCCACCGGACGGCGGTGTCGTTGGGGTCCGCCAGCCCGGCGAGTTGATGGTATAGGCTGCCACGCCGCTCACCAGCACACCGAGCATTATTGCCAATGCGACTGACCGGATCATCGTTATCTCTCGGCCTGATGGCTTCCGGGCGGGGTCCGGGCAACCAGGCAATTATTTTCGTGCAGCACCTGTCGTATCGTCCTGGCGCGAGTATGCCCGGGCCTCACGGATTTCCTGCCGCTCCGTGTCAGCGTTCTTGGCCAGGTTCACCAGCTTGCCAAAGTAATCGGAGGCTTTCTGGTGGTCACCTGCGCTGTCGGCGGCGCGGGCGGCTCCCGAGAACGCGCGGAAGCGGTTGGGGGTCTGCTTGAGCGCGATCTCGAACTCGTTCAGGGCAGCAGCGGGCTGCCCTATCTCAAGGAGCAATTCCGCCAGCAATTCGCGGAACGGATAGAGACGATTCTCCATCGCCACATGCTTGAGGCTGCCGTCTTCGTTGTCAGCCGCTGCTCGCATGAATTGCAGCGCCTGATCGACCGCACCTTCCTTCAGTGCGACCCAGGCCGAAACGGCAAGCATCTGCTCCTCGGTGCGGTCGGCCCAGTAGGATTGGTCGGCGCGCTGCAGTGTTGTTCGCAACGCCTTCATCGCTTCGACCTCTTCTTTGGCCCCCGCAAGATCGCCAGTGCGCGCCATGCCGAGACCGCGTGTGAAGCGGATCAACGAATCCGCCATGGGATATTGGGTGGCAGTCATCGGCAAAGCGGCAGCGCCGGCCCAATCCGCTCGTTCCAGGACGTAACGCGCCGGCATCGCGGCCTTGGCGGTGAAATTGACGAAATTGATCGGACGATCGCCGCGATCAGCGGTGGCGAGCGACTTCTTGATCATCGCATCGGCCTTGGCATCCTGCGACAGCTGCAGATGTGCGTAGACCGTAAAATCCGACGCGTGATAGTAGTCGGGCTGGATCTCGAGCGACGACGCGTTGGAGGCAATGGATTCCTCCCAAAGTCCGACCATGGAGTAGATGTGCGACGGCATGTGCCGCGCGTGCGGCACGGCCGGCGCAATGCCGGCATAGCGCCGCGCTGACGCGATTCCCTTCTCGGCAAGCGGCGCGAAGTCGTAGGCGTGAATGAGGTAGTGCGTCACACCCGGATGCTGCGGGTTCTGCTCGAAGAGTTTCTCCAACAGCGCGGCGGACTTGATCTGATTGGCGTAGGTGAGGTCGCTTTTCGGCGCCGCGGCCTGAAGCGCCAAAGCATAAAAGGCCTGGACCTCGTAGTCGTCGGGATAGCTCTGCGCCATCTGCGCCATAGCGGCACTGTAGGCTGCCAGTCGGGCGTTCACGGCGACCTTGTCATGATCGCGGAAATAAGCGCTTAGCGTCTCGATCCAGTCGCGCTCGCGCTGGGTCTTCGCGCCGATGGCGCGGGCTTTTTCCAGTGCGTCCCAGGCCGCCTGCGCATCGGCCCGGCTCGGCGTGGCTGCAAGGGTGTTACCGAGGAAGTCCATCGCCACACCCCAATGCGCCATGGCGCAGGCGGGGTCCTGCTGTAGTATCCCTTCGAATGTCCGGCGAGCCTTTAGAAACCAGTATGAATGCAGCATTGCGACACCGCGATCGAACTCGGTCTGCACATTGGGGTCGCAAGAGGTAGGGAAGACCACTTTGCCCAGCTTTTCGTCTTGCTGGCCGATTGCGCCGCTTGCGAGCGCTGCAGTGATCAGGCCGGCGGCAAACAAGGTTCGTCCCGATTTCGTGTTCATTGTAAGTGCCCTTTCTGGCTTTGCGGGCGCGATGTTCCGCGAGATTGCTTCATCGGCCGCGTACGGCTCCGTCTATTCCTCTGGCTCCAGATTTTGGCTGTTGCCCAGGTGTCCTGCGAAGGGCTTACGATGCGGACAAACGCATCGGTGTCGCCTCGCGACGCGGGAGCGCAACGCTCTCAGCCACCTACAAAAATATCAAAGACGGACGATGATCGATTCACTGTGCGCTTTCGCACAGTGAATCACTAGTTAAATCAAAACACTGCGGGAGATCAAAAGGTCAGGCCATCTTGCCCTTTTCGGGCAGCCGCATTCCCCGGATTAGGACGCTTCTTGAACATGCCGATTATGTTCGTTGGTCTAGCCAGCGCCTTCAGACCTAGCATTACAGTTGCTTTGTTTGCTGTTTCGATCCTGGGGCAAGCGACCGCCGGTCGCCGGTACGGCCGCGGACCTCGCCCGGACGCGGCGCCCGTCCGACTGGAAGCGCCTGTCGGCGGGAGCCGGAACCAAAGGACCGCGGCTGCACGACTGGTGTTATCTCGAATTGGCCGACCTCGAGGCCGAGCAGTTCAACAGCGCAAATGATGGTTTATGGACGCGCGGTCTGCTGATCCGTCGCCATATCGCCGATGGCGATCTCGCCTTCTTCACCACCTGGTGCCCAGCAGGAACATCAATTGAAACGCTGGTCGCGGTCGAAGGCCATCGATGGGCGATCGAGGACAGCTTTGAAACCGCGAAAAACGAGTTCGGGCTCGATCACAACGAGAGCAGGTCCTGGCATGGCTGGCATCGCCACGTGTCCCTGGTGATGCTCGCCTTCGCCATGATGGCGGCGATCCGCCATCGCGCCAATCCGCCACCGCCCAAAAAAACCAAACCTCGCCCCCCGGCAAAAGCCAAAGCATACCCACGCCGCCGCTGATCCGTTGGTCAATCCAGGAAATCCGCCGCATCGCCATCAGGCTTGCTCGAAAGCGTATTCAACCCGCACGCATCATCGCATGGTCTTTCTGGCGCAGAGCTCATCAGGCTGCCGCTCAACGCGCTCATGTCAAATCAAAAAGACAACTGTAATGCTAGGCCAGCGTTTTTTGGTTCGAATCATATCAGGCAGCCTCGGCGAGTCTGTAGGACCAGGTGTGGACAACCGGATGGCGATTGACGTCGTCGATGCCGGCCATGATGCGCTCCTTGAGCTCGTGTTTTGAGGTCACGCGGATGTGGCGCAAGACAGACCGGGCGAACTTGGAGAAGAAGCCTTCGATGAGGTTGAGCCAAGAGCCGTGTTTGGGCGTGAACGTAAACTCGAAGCGCCCTGGTCGTCGTGTTTCGAGCCAGGTTCTGGTTTCTTTCGAGATGTGCGCGGAATGATTGTCGAGGATCAGCTTGATCGCGGTGCCGGCCGGATAGGCGGCATCGAGAAGCTTGAGGAATTCGATAAACTCGCGGCTGCGGTGGCGGTCCCTGACGAGCGCGTGGACCTTCCCGGTGAGTAGATCGATCCCAGCCAACAGGCTGAGCGTGCCATGACGTTTATACTCATGATCGCGCGCAAAGGTGGCGTGGACGCCCGGCACTGGCGGCAAATCCGGTGCCGTCGTCGCGATGGCCTGGATCCCCGGCTTCTCGTCGTAAGAGACGATCGTGACCGGCTTCTTTGATTTCTTCGGCCTGGCTGCGGCCTTTTTCAGGATCTGGACCTCGCGATAGACACACAGGACCTCCGCCATCTTCTGCTCGAACTCGCCGTCGCGACGTTCCAGATAGTAGCGCACCTTATGCGGCTTGATTTCCTCCTGGCCGAGAAGCTTGCACACCGTGCCCTGAACCAGACGGGCGAGAGATGGATGTCCGGCCGCCGGCCCGTGCTCGCGCGCATGGCGCGCCAGCAGCCGTGTCGTCCACAGCTCGTGCGGATAGCCGTGCTCCTTGGCCTTGTCGCACGCCAAAGACACCAGCCAGGCCTTGGCCTCCGGCGTGATCACCGGCTCCTTGCCCGGCCGCGGTCGGTCGTCGAGTGCCGCCAGCGCGCCATAAGCGACCGCCCGCTCAACGCAGCGCTG
>NZ_JADPKQ010000130.1:0-76623 GCF_023074015.1 Bradyrhizobium sp. 142 | reverse complement strand
GCCAGCTCGACAGGCTCAGTTCGATAACGGCGATCAGCGTGCCGTCCGGGTCGAGGGGGCTCGGGGATCGGCTCAGATCGTTCAATTTCTGCATGGGGCGCTCCATCGGTTCACATCAGCAACGATGGATGCAATATCCTCGCCGCCGCCCCATAGCATCTCCCTTGGAGGCATTCGGACGCCGGCCCCGTGCGCGCGGCCCCACCGTCATGGGGCCGCCATCCGAAACCCTTGTATGGGGCCTATCGGTGTCAAGTAGAGAGTGTCGGTGCTGTCGAGTCATTTTGTCACGTCAGCAGATTGCATTTGCGGCATGGAGAGCTCCCTTGCTCGGCTGCGTTGAGCGGTCAAGCCCCAAAGCCGCTTGCGGCGCGCCGAAGGCGCGGGGCTTTGACGGCGAAGGCGCAGTCCGAGCCATCATAATTGTCGCCGCGACGTACAAAGGTCATTCGGCGCTGTTCGAGGCACTGTGGATTGCTACTGTGGGGGCCTCTCCTTTCACCAACATGAGTAGACTTGCAGCCTGAAGAGCGGCACGACTGATCCGAGGGGAGCTCGCCATCGGGCGCAGAAGTCGCGCCACAACCTTGTATTCGGTCGATCCATTTGCGGATCGCACCATGATGCAGTTATGCGCATCGTCGGCGAAGCTCCGGGGCGGCGGGCCCAATCTTCACAGCGGCATTTGAAGCCATGGGTTTTACGTCGGGACACCGCCACCTCGGATTTGTCGGCAGCCTCTGGCAAGGGCTGCCAAACCGTTTGTCCTATCGTTGCTCTCTTTCCATGCTGTCGTTCATGACGCTGGACGTAACACGACGCCCTGCGGAACCTCGCCCCTCGTAACGAGACGCCAGAGGGCGATGAGCAGCTTACGCGCCAGTGCCACAATCATCGTCTTGCGTGTGCTGGCGCGTCCGTCGGCGGTTCGCGCCGCGAACCATTGGGCCAGGGCGCTGGTCTTTTGGAACCTGACAAAACGCCAAGCCAGCTGGATCATGCCGCTGCGGACGCGGACATTGCCAGCACGCGCAAGACCTCGTTCGCGTCGACGGCTGCCGCTCTCGTCGGGTGAGCCAGTCAGGCCGGCGTAACGGGCGACGGCCTTGCGATCGCGCCAGTGGCGCAAAAAGATCTCGTTGACCAGCATGTCCGCCGTTTCGACACCAACGCCCAGGACGCGGGCAATCAGCCGGACCATCGCGTGTGGGCTTTTCTTCTGCGCAGCAGGCGCCACCGCGAGCTTGCGCAGGCGTTCCTGTTCGACCGCGCGGATCTGGTCGCGCACGACGCGTAGCCGCCCGAGATGGCGGCGCAGTTCCGCAAGCGTGTTCTGTGGCAATGGCGTGCCTTCCGCCGTGCGTAGATCTTCGAGCTTTTCTGCAACCTTGCGCATGGTCGGCCGCAAAGAGCGAATGCCGAAGCGGATAAATATCGCCTTCATCTGGTTGATAATCCGCGTTTGCTCAGTAACCAGATTCTGGCGCTCGCGGTTCGGTCGCCTCGCGTCCTCCTCCTCGATCGTCGGGATCGCCGCCATGCTGCAATGGCGCCTTTCGCCGCGCAACCAGCCGAGAAAGACGCGCATCAGAAGTTCCGTATCGAGACGATCGGTCTTCGCGCGCCGGTGTTCGCGCGACACCGCGATGCTGGTGGGATGGATGACGTAAACCTCGATATTGCGCGCCCGCAGCCAGCGCGCGAGCCAAAACCCGTCGCGGCCAGCCTCAAAGGCGACGACGATACGCTTGATGTCGCGCCCAGCCTGGCCGGCTTCGTGGCGCCAACGATGCAAGAGCTTCAGCAGCGTTTCCTCGTGGGCATCGAATTTCTTAAGAGGTTGGCGTTCGATGCCGGGAACGAGCGCCGCAACCAGCCACTTCGTTTGGCTCATCTCGATCACGGCAATGATTGTGCTATCCTGCTCGAGAGCGGTGAGGGACCTGCTCGCGTCAAAACGAAAATGTTGCGACATGGGGGGCTCCATCGGTAGCCGTTGAACAGCGCCCATGGTGCCATGCTCTCGCCGCTCGCCCATAGCATCTTCACAAACTCAGAAGTCTGCATACGCAACTGGGAGGTCCGCTTTGCCCCCCAACAACGGGCATCGTCAGCCAGACCTGTCAGGTTCGAAAGCGCCAATTTCCCGACGTCAGAAGGTCGTCGCTCGTGGCCCTCAAGCGATGGGCGCGTTGCTCGTTTCCCATCCGCCTGAGGAAACTCTCGATCGGTTGCAGGGCATCAATAGCCGGAATACTTTCGCGAGCTTTGACGTTCGAACACCAAGGATATGGCAAAACCGCGAGCCATTGCATAATCGGCTTCGACCCCTCGGCTGGAAGCACGCACATAACCTCGATGTCGATCGCGAGCTTCTTCACGCGGCGATCATCACCGGAACCGAAATGCCAACCATAGTGTCCGCATCCAACACGAACTGCGCCTCCTTGTCTTGCCGACATCCCAACCAGCCAATCGCAACGGGAATACGGAGGGTAATCTGAGTTAGGACGCGAGAGGCAAAACGTGCGGACGTTCTCGTACTGGTCTCCGAAACTTGTGACCAACACCGTTCCGTATTCTGATTTGCGCGCAGCGACAGATCACTTCCGCCGCAACCTAGAAGGCCATCGATCTCACGCGGACGTAGGAACCTGGCGCGTTTTCGATAATCGGTAGCCCACCGCTGCAGGGCTCGCGAGCCGGAACGCGGCCTTCGTCAAATAGGGTTACCCAGTCGTCCCAAAGCGGCCACCACGACCCTTGATGAGGCGCAGCGTCGACGAACCATTCGTCTGGACTGGGCGGCAAATCGTCGTTCACCCAATGCCCGTATTTGGTGCCTGGTGGGCTGATGACGCCAGCCATATGGCCAGCATCTGATAAAACGAACTTGACCGGTCCGGAGTACAAGCGTGTCGCCGCATAGGTCGATTTCCACGGCGCGATGTGGTCTTCGCGGGTAGCCAGAATGAAACTCGGAGTCCTGACTTTCGACAGATCTATCGGCGTATCCGCCAATGTGATCCCACCGGGTTTTGCCAGGAGATTTTCGTGATACATCCTGCGCAAGTAGAACGAGTGCATCGCCGCGGGCATGCGGGTCGAATCGGAGTTCCAAAACAAAAGATCACCGGGCACTTGCTTCTTGCCGAGCAGATAATTGCTAACGACAAACGACCAGATCAGGTCATTGGCGCGCAACATATTAAACGTGGTCGCCATTTGATGCGCTTCCAGATATCCATGCTGGCGCATCCGTCTTTCGAGAGATGCCAGTTGCTCTTCGTCTATGAAGACGGCCATATCCCCAACTTCGGTAAAATCGACGAGCGTCGCGAAATAGGTGACGCTTGTAATCCGGTCCTCGCCCTTCGCGGCCAAATATGCCAGCGTCGAGGCGAGCAGTGTCCCGCCGAGGCAATAGCCGATCGCGTTGACACTATGCTCTCCGGTCGCAGACTCGATAGCATCGAGGGCGGCCAAGGGGCCCTCGAGCATGTAGTTTTCAAAGTTCTTTTCAGCGTGCTGCTTGTCGGGATTTACCCAGGAGATGACGAGGACCGTATGTCCCTGATCGACGGCCCATTTGATGAACGAGTTTTTCGGCTGCAGATCGAGAACATAGAACTTGTTGATCCACGGTGGCACGATGAGGAGTGGCCGCCTGCGAACCTCTCGTGTCGACGGCGTATATTGGATTAGTTGCATGAGCTCGTTTTGGTAGATGACTTTTCCGGGAGTCGTTGCGATGTTTTCGCCGAGGCGGAAAGCCTTCATGTCGGTCATGGTAATCGCAAGACGGCCATTGCCGCGCTTCAGATCGGCAAGAAGGTTCTCCAAACCGCGCAGCAGGTTCTGTCCGCCCGACGCCAAGGTTGCGGTGAGGACCTCCGGATTGGTAGCGACGAAATTGGAAGGGGACAGGGCATCAACCAGCTGGCGGGTATAGAAGTCGACCTTGCGGGCAGAGGCCTCGTCCATGCCTTTGACTTCGCGGATTGCAGAAAGAACCGACGCTGCCGTAATAAGATAACTGTCTTTCACAAAGCTGAAGACAGCATTCTCGCTCCATTCCGGATGCTTGAACCGTTTATCTTTTGGGGTATCGGCCTCGCGTGCAGACAGCATGAGTATGCGTACCGCGGTTTTCTGCCAGAGACCTACCATGTCGTAGAATAGGCCAATCTGCGCGCGTGCGACCACCGCCGGGTCGGCCATCATCCTCGTCATGAACTCGAAAAAATCAAACCCAAGCATTGACCTTTCGCCTACGCCGAACTTAATCGCGTCAGGCTCATGAGACGTGAATTGCTGCATCAGTACTTGGGTTTGTTTCGTGATGTTACGCAGTTGCGCTGCAAGGGCAATCGGATCCCAGATGGGCTGGTGCATCCACTTCTCGGCCATAAGTCTTTCCTCCCAAAAATTAACGCCTCACCGCATGCGGTTGGTGACACGCGCGGTCGGCAGGTAGGGTTGATTGGGTATGTTAAAGCCGGGTTTCTGTGCACCAGCCCCTGTTCGTCGCCGGCGCGCCTCTGTCCCTAAGAACTTCCACCTGCATCCGCATGAGTTGGTGGCGTGTCAATAGAATGCGACGGCGATACGCTTTTCTTTACGCCAGACGACTGCACAGCGGCGAAGGTCACCGTCCGGAATGACGGTCAGCGAGAATTCGTCGGGAATCTGTCCATTTCCAACAATATCCAGGGCGGCACCGTATGCTGAGATGCTGCGAATCATGCAATCTGCTTTCGAACGGCCGAAGCTGATTGAGCCTGACTTTGGGATGCGTGTCGAATGAGAACCTCTCTGCTCCATAATTTTTCTCCGAGTAAGGGTTCACACCGCAGAGCGCAAATCGATTGTCGATCGGGCCCCTTGCCATCAAAGCGAGTTCGTCAAAGCTTGGGAGCCGATCCAATCTCAATGCCTTGAATCAAATAAATGCCATTAAATGTCATATTAAATATACCAAGTTAAACTAAAAATGTGTAAATTAAATTAAGATTAAATGAAGGCCTTGGAGGCAAAATTAGCGTCGTGTAAGGGCTTGCGTTTGCTGCAATTTTTAGCGCCGGTCGCTTTTAGTGCTCATCAAGGTGCCTACACCTTTGGTATTTGATCCAAGCAACGTCTAAATCGCTCATACAGCTGTTGGCTGTTTATTTCGATCCCACGGGGCCGCGTCGCATTTGTTGGTTTCGGCGGCCGGCGAAAGGGGGCCGAACAGACGTGGGTCGATGCCATTGCTGACACCGCGCTTAGGCGGAATAACCGAATGAGCGAATAGCGCCTCCGCAGTCGTCGACGGAGATCGGCCGCGCTAGACATGCGGCGGTGAGCCAACAAAGTCCGCTGCTGAAGCAAGAGCAGACTCGCATTGCCTTCCAATTACTAACTCGAAGGCGCTGGCATGGGGACGCTCCGCCGCCCCTTGCATACTTGCAGAGCAAGTCGAATCCGTCGACGCATTACCTGAATGAGGTCTGCATTCCGACTTAGTTAGACTAAGCCGGCGACGCTGGAAAGCGGGGCAGAGCCCGGCCTGCGCCGGGGCTGTCAGTCTGCCCGGGCGCCGCAATATCAGACTTGATTGGAAAGTGCCAGAACCCGCAACTGATCGCCGGCATGAAACAGGCGGCCCGAAGGCCGCCTGTTCTGTCGCTCTCGACTAGATCAGCTTGAATTGGATCAGCTTGAATTGGATCAGTTTACTGGCACCGGTGCCGACGGCCGTCGTCGCCCTTGACCCAGGTGCCAGGCGTACAGACGAAGCCGTTGCGCTCGGCATAGCTGCGCGTGTCCCAGCCGGGGTTGTACCGCGAATTGTCGTAGGCGTACGAATTGTCGAAGGCGCGGAACGGTGCGGTTGCGATCGCGCCCGCAGTTCCGATGGCGGCACCAGCAACGTCGCCGGCGACATCGGTCGGCCAGAAGCCGGTGTGGGTCCTGTTCCAGTCGTTATACCGGTCGCCATTACTGTAGCGATTGGACACGCGGCGATGGCGATAGCCGCTATCGGTGTAAGGGTTTCCCGGTCCGAGATTCTGGCAGTTGGCGTTGGGGTATTGCGCCGAGCAGCGCCCCGGATTGTTGATCACCGTTTGCGCCATGGCAGGCGCAGCAAAAGTCGTCGCCGCGATCGCGACGGCGCCAAGGAGTTTCATGTTCATGTTTATTGACTCCCGTTGTGATTGACGCGGGCTAAACGCGCAAGGCGACGGACGTTCCCGCGAAACAGCCCGATTTTCCGCCGCATCGGTCAAACCGACGTGAGCGAGGGAACGCGGTTCGGGCCGCGCCGCGGGCTGTTAATGCTTCGCTACTGCGTTTTGGCGCATTTGAACGGCAGGCAATCCTTGCGTGTTAGGCTTACCGGAAGTTGGTCAATCGGCCTTAACCCTCTCTGCGCCTCAATCGGATAGGTTGCGTTCCGGAACAACCGGGATCCCGCCTATGCGCGCCGTGGCGCTCGCAGCATTTCTGATCGGACTACCCGCGTCGGCGTTTGCCGGCGGCGGCTTCGATGTCGTCGTCCCCGGCCGGCCCGGCGTGCCCATCATCATCAACGGCATCGATGCGTCCTACACCGTCGTCGAAGGTGTCTGGGGTCTCGGCAAGAACGTCCAGGTGCAGCCCACGATCTATGGCGGGCGCTATGTCGCCGAGCGGCAGCCTTCCGATGTCGGCCATTATTATCCGACCCTGGGCCTGCGGCCCGGCTACGGCCGCCTCGAGGTCGAGCCGCCCGCGAACCGCAAGTTGCCGCAGCCTGCAGAGAGCTATCAGCGGAGCTGGGGCGCGCAGTCCGCGCCGCTTGTGCCGCAAATGGACATTCCTGTCGATCCGCCGCCGGTGATCCTGGCGCCGCAGATCAACGTCAATCCGCAGCATCGTCGGCCGCGGCCACATGCCGAAGGAGCCGGCAAGCCATCCGGTTAAGACAAGCCACCCGGTTAAGAAACGTCAAATCCAACGAAACAGAAATCAACAGGAGAGAGTAATGCGTCAACTGATTTCGGGACTGGTCGCGGCGGCTGCCGTGATAATTGCTGGGGCTGCGCCCGCCATGGCCTGCGGCTTCAATCCGTGCCAGCCGGTCGCGCCGGTCTATTCCGGCTGCAACACCGGCTGCGGCGGCTATGGGTACGGCTATGGCGCCTATGAGCGCCTCGCCGAGCCGACGACCCAGTACTACTATGTCAATCAGGGTCCGACCTATACCGGCCCGGGCGCGTTCGCGCCGTATCCGACCTATCGCGAGGACGCGGTTGTTGCGCCCGCCAATTACGGTTACGGCTATGGATATCGTGCCGCCGCCGTCGAAGCGCCGGCCGCCTATCCCTATCGCCGGCCGTACTATCGTCCGTATCGCTACGGCTACGGTCCGCGCCAGGGCTACCTGCCGCGCGTGCACTACGGCTACGGTCCGCGCTACGGCTATGCCCAACGCCGCGCGCCCGCGCCGTACTATTACGGCGGCCACCGCGTGCTGCGCCGCTATTACTGATCGTTCGATCGGTTGAGCCAACGAGACGCCCGTCCGCGTGATGCGGACGGGCGTTTTGTTTTGCTAACGCTTCATCAACCCGAGCCGGCTCGCGCCGACATAGAGCGAGAGCGCGGCGGCGTTCGATACGTTGAGGCTCTTGATTTCGCCGGGCATGTCGAGCCGCGCCACCACGCTGCAGGTTTCGCGCGTCAATTGTCGAAGGCCCTTGCCTTCGGCGCCAAGCACGAGCGCGAGCGGCTCGCGCAGAGTGACATCGGAGAGATCCTCGCTGCCCTCGCTGTCGAGCCCGACGGTCAGGAAGCCGCATTCATTCAGCGCGGTCAGCGCGCGGGCGAGGTTTTGCACGGTAATCATCGGCACCAGCTCCAGCGCGCCTGAAGCCGCCTTCGCCAGCACGCCGGTCGCCTCCGGGCTGTGGCGCGCGGTGGTAACGATCGCCTTGACCGCGAAGGCGGCGGCGGAGCGCAGGATCGCGCCGACATTGTGCGGATCGGTGATCTGGTCGAGCACCAGCACCATGCCTTCCGGCTCTAGCGTCTCGATGTCGGGCGAGGGCAGGGGATCGGCTTCCGCAAGCAGGCCCTGGTGCACCGCGTCGGGCGACAGCAGGCGATCGATCTCCTGGGGCCGGACGATCTCGGGCGCGATGCGGGTTTCGATGTTCTCGTCCGCCAGGCGGCGGGCGGCGTTCTCGGTCAGCGTCAGCTTGCGGATATGCCGCTCGGGATTGGCGAGTGCCATGGTGACGGTGTGCCAGCCATAGAGGATGACGGGCCCGTCGGGGGCCGAATCGCGGTCGCGCCAGGCTGGGCGGCCTGCGGATTTGCCCGGTCTGTTGAAGGGCTTACCCCCGCCGCGGGGGCGCTTGGGTGTGAATTTGCGCTCGTTCATGGTGCGCTTGTGTCACGGGTTCCGGAATATGGCAATTTGGGCGTCCAGTGAGGCGATTTTAGCTGTTCGCCTCGGTTGACTTTACCCCACGGCTTCGCCGATAACCGCGCCCGGTCGCGCCCCCATCCGGGCTGTTGCGGCCTTCACGTTCCATGGCCGTCTTCGGTCCGCCGGCAAGGTCCGGCCCGATTGTGCTGCCGTCGAGCGGGGGAGTGTCCCGAGTGGCAAAGGGAGCTGACTGTAAATCAGCCGCCTCATGGCTTCGCAGGTTCGAGTCCTGCCTCCCCCACCAACGATTACAGTGGCTTAGGGCGTTGCTGCTTCCCAGTTCTGTGGAGGCCTCCGGATTTGGGAAGCACATGGGAAGCAACGAAATTCACGGCGTCTGCGCTAGACTTGCGGTCTCGAACAACACAGAGTTGCGAGGACCTCAGACGCGCGCTCATTGAACGCAGCCTGCCAGCAGTGTGGGTAGAGCATGGCTTTTTCGGACCGTTAGGAATCACAGAGCCAAGAAATCTCCTATCGATGGATATCGATTTGCGCAATGGCCTTTGGCAAGCCTGCAACGAATTCCACTTCAGACCTTTCAACCGGCACTATCCCAGTGACTTCCGGTTCAAACGAAACATGGATGTCGTCTTCGTCGATTTTTTTAAGATGCCATCGGACACGGTCCGTACGGCCACCGCGACGGGATCGCCGCAATACGAGATTGGTTCTTCAAGGCCGAAGGGCGGTCTACAATCTTATAGCGTTCCTGTTTCAGATTTCCGGCAACGATTTTTGTGTGGCGTGCAGCGGATTTGTGAATTTTTGTATCCAGAGATCAACTTGAGGCCCGACGCGCGGCCCGCTCTAGCTCAGGCTTGCCCATGATGGATTGGAGCGAGAGTTCAAGTGTTTCAGGTGGTTAGGAGCCGGCCTGTGCACGACGTGTGCACTCGGAGATCAAGAAAAATCCATCGACGGCAAACGGAGTGCCGTTCCGAGACGCGATTATTGCAGCGGTTCGGGCCGAGCGGATTGACGAGCGCGCGCGGACAACTGCGAGATGTTGTTCTCGTTCGGCGGGGTGAACGGACCTGTCTTGTATCGAATGCCGATGTCGGGAGAGGCCTGAGATTACCCACTCTGGGATGTCGGGTCGGTGAGGTCACGACATCCCGCGTGATCAGGTTCATCGATCGATTAGGGCAGAATTGGTGCGTGGTAGATGAACGTCGTCATCAAGATTGCAGCCAGGATCATGACGATCGGGAAGTGCACGAAGAATTGCACGGACGTGTATCCGATCAAGTCCTTTGACTTCAACCCGAGCACGCCAAGCAAAGGCAGCATCCAGAACGGGTTGATGAAGTTCGGCAGCGTCTCGGCGATGTTGTAGACCATAGTGGTCCAGCCCAGATGAGCTCCGACTTCGTTGGCCGCCTTCATGATGTAGGGCGCCTCAATGAACCATTTGCCGCCGGCTGACGGGATAAAGAAACCGAGCACCGCTGAATAAATTCCGATCAGGAACGAGAAAACGGTCGAGTTGACTGAGACGTGCGCAAACCAGTGAGCGATGGTATCGGAGAGCGTCAATCCGCTGCTATTAGGCACTTTGGTCAGCATCTGGGCGATGCCGGCGTAGAAGGGAAACTGCAATAACAAGCCCGAGATGCTCGGCGTTGCCTTGGAAAAAGCCTCGACGAGGCTATGGGGACGCCAATGCAGGAGAATGCCGAGCATCAGAAACACGAAATTATAGGTGTTCAGGCCTGAGAGAGTGATCAGCGGATTGCCGGACTGAAAGGTCCACCAGAGCCAGCCCGAGGCCAACGCCACGGTCAGAATGGTTAGAACAGGGCTGAACTCGAGAAAGTCGCCCGGCCGTGCCGGCTTCTTTGGCTCGATCCGGTCGCCATCAAGAGACACGCCAAGATCCTCTGCAGTCCTTGCCAACGCATCGTTCGGCGTCGTCAGATAACAGATTGCTGCGGACAGCGTGGTCACGACCAAGATCGTGACGAGGTTTTGCCAAGTCAGGATGGTCTCGGAAAAGCTGATGACACCGGTGATCGGCAACAGCGAGGCCGGAATGCTTGCCGCATTGGCTTGAAGCTGGGCGACCGATGACGTGATGCCGAGGGTGAATCCGCAGCCAAGGCCGAGATAGCCGGCCGCACCGGCGGCGCGATAATCGAGCTTGATGTCGTTGCGCCGCGCGATTTCGCGCACCAAGAGGCCCGAAAAAATCAGGCTCAGGCTCCAGTTCAGCAACGATAGCAAGATACTGAGCACGCCAACGAAAACCACGGCACCGCGAGCGGTGGAGGGAACGCCGGCCAGCCGACGCATCAACGCCGCGACGGGCGGCGACATGGCGACGACATAGCCGCCGACGGCGGCCAGCGCCAACTGCATGGTGAACGGAATGAGATTCCAGAAGCCGTCGCCAAAGGCACGGCTGACGGCAAGTGGTGAGCCGCCATGCACGATGGTGCTGAGCGCGATCACGACCACGGCGATCAAAACGAAGACATATGCATCGGGGAACCAGCGCTCGGCGAAGCGGACCATGTACTGCGAGAATCTCGCAAGCGGGTTGGTTTGTGTCGGTGCTTCGTCGAGGAAGATAGCTTTATCCGTCGTATCGGTCATTGCGGCCCCCATAGTCGCGTTGGTGTTGCGTTCAGTTCATCATTTGCCGATCAGAGTGCGAGCGTGAGCTCCGACAGTGGAACGGATTGACAGGTCAGGCACTGGTCGGTCGCGCTGTCGTCGCCGCCGAGCTGTGCGACGTTGCCGTCGACGACGCGCATGAGGCAGCTCTCGCACTGGCCGGCGCGGCAGCCGCTGGGCAATGACACGCCGGCCGCCTGGGCCGCATCGAGAAGGGTGCCGAGCTCAGGCGTCCAGATGAAGCTCCTGTCGCTATCGGCAATGTGGACGGTCTGCGCCTTCAGCGTCCGTGGCACGATCGGTGGCGAGGTGAACGCTTCCATGAATATGTCGAAGCGCGGAATGCCGCGTTCAACCAGCCGGGCCGTCATCGATGTCACGAAGCCCGGTGAACCGCAGAGATAGGCGAGGGGTCTCAGTGGCAGCATCGGATCGATCGCGGACAGATCCAGCCGGCCCGCGTAGTCGTAATCCTCGGGGTAGCGATCCTGCGCGCGCGGCGCCGAATACGCAGTAATGAGTTCAAGCTCCGGCAGCAGAACCGCGAGCTGCCGCAACCGTCCGGCAAAGGCATGCTCGCCGCGGTTGCGGCAGCCATAGAGCAGCAAAACCCTGGCAACGCGCTCGGCAGACCCTCGTCTGGCCAGCGCCTCGAGATGACCGATAAAGGGCGTGATGCCGATTCCGGCGGCAAGAAAGATCAGGGGGCGGGGTCCGTGCAGCGGTGGCGTGAAAATCCCCCTGGGCGACTCGATCTGAACTTCATCGCCGACCGCCAGACGATGGACGTGATCGGACAGATGAACCGCATCGCCCGCAAGGCTTGAATCGCCGGACCGGCGCTTCTTGACCGCGATCGACAGCACATCGCGGCCATCGTGGCCGGTCAGCGAATAGGCGCGGGCAACGTCCAATCCCGGCAGGCTCAGCAGGACGTGCTGTCCCGGGCGAAACGCAGGTATCGCACCGCCATCGTGTGGCGCAAGGTCGAGCGCGACGACATCGTCGGCCTGACTGTGAATGGCGGCGACTGCGAAGCCGCGCTTGCCCGTCCAATGACCGCGGCTCGCGGTTTCATCCTTGCGGATGTCGCAAGTCGTGGCGCGCAGCGGCACCGAACCGCTGACCGGATCGCGTGTCGCGTCGCTCAGGGCGTCGTTCATATTTGACGTCGGCGATCCCGCAGGCCGGATCGCGTCGCGTCCCAGCGGCGGACAATCCTCCCACCAGCCGAACTCAGCGATGGCGACGCGATCGTCGAGCGCTTCATTCAGGCGCACGCGCAGCCGGACTTCGCCGGCTGAGGTTGTGACGACCGCCCAGTCACTGTCTTGGAGGCCGCGTTTGGCTGCGAGCTTTGCGCTGATCTCGATGGACGGATCGGGCGTCTTCTTGCGGAGGGAGGCAATGTGACGATGCGAGCTGTGGACGAACCAACCGCTCTTGGCGGTGGTGAGCACCAACGGAAAGCGACTGTCGGCGCCGTCTGCGAGCGGACTTTCGGCAGGCTCGATATGGCCCGGCAACGCCGCGTTGCCATGTTCGAGCATTAGTTCCGAATAGATCTCGACGCGGCGGGTGGCGGTGGTAAAGCCCGCAACCGTGGCGTTCAGTTGCGGCAGCGCGTATTTTTCGTGACGAAAGGATTGAGGGAAACGCAGGCCTTCGGGATGCTGGCGTAAGTCGTCGACGGTCACGCCGAGCGGTGCAAGTTGATGATTCCAGCCGGCCTCAACATCGCCTCCGAAAAATTCATCAGCCATGCCCAACCTGACCGCGAGTTCGGCTGCTATTTCATAGTCTGCCTTGCAATCACCAAGCTGCGGCAGCATCTGCGGGCGAAACTGGATCGTCTCAACGGCTTCCTGCGTGATTTCGAAGCCGATCTTTAGGGCGTCCCGTTCCCAGGGCATGTTGGCAGGCAGCACGATGTCCGCATTGCCGGCCGTCGGATTCATGAACATGTCGACATGGACGTGGAAGTCGAGCGTGCGCAACGCCTCGCGATTGCGCGAAGAATGGCCTTGCGACACCATGAAATTGGTGCCGAAGCTCATCAGAGCTTCGACCCGGTAGGGTTCGCCGGTCAGAACCGCGCGACTGAAATCCCGTGCCGTGATCCATCCCCGGCCTGGCGGCCCGAGCGGCAACTCGTCGAGGCCGAGCGCCTTGGCTTTTTGCTCCGGCGGCAACAAGGCATAGTCGTTGACGGTACGTGTCGGAGGCGGGACTGGCCAGATATTGCCGCCGGGACGGTCGCAGGCGCCGGTGAGTGCGTAAAGCGTCGCAATCGCCCGTTCGATCATGGTCGCATTGGTGTGCTGCCCGACGCCCGTCCAGGAATGATAGGCGAGCCGCGGGCTGTTCTCAAACAGCTCGTAAAAGGCTGCGATCTTGCTCTCGTCGAGCCAGGTCAGTTCGGCCACACGTGCGATCGTGTAGGGATTTGCCGCGGCCGTCAGCAAATTGAAGGCCGTTGCCGCCGCGATCGCACGGCCGTCTTGCGCGATGAGTGTCGCCCGACAATCCAGCTTGTAGGAGGCAGGATCGGGCGCCGCAACGCGAGTATCGAAGGCGCGTGCTGCTCCGGATCGGTCCAGCGTGACGAAATCGTCGCTGGATTGATCAGCCCAGAGCTCGCTCGCACGAACGAAGCGTCCCGTGGCGGTGTCGATCAGCAGCGGTCCGTTGGTCCAGCGCGTCACGAAGTCGGCGTCGTACGTCCCTGTCGTGATGAGGTGCCGGATCGCCCCCATCGCCAGCGCGCCGTCCGCGCCGGGGCGGATACGCAACCAGATGTCGGCCTGTTGTCCGGAGCCGTTCGGCTTGGGATCGACCACCGCGACGCGCGCGCCGCGCCGCCGTGCGTCGGCGACGCGCGTTGCCTGGGCAAGCCAGGTGCGGGCCGGGTTATGTCCCCAGAGCACGATTGCGTCGGCACGCTCATAGTCGGGTACGCCGATGCCGCGTCCGAAGGTCAGCGCATGGGCGTAGTCCTTGTGCCAGCCGCAGATTTCGACCGCGTAGATCAGATTTGGACTGCCGAAGCAGCGGATGAAGCGCTCGACCCATTCGAAGCTGTCGACCATCGGCGTGCCGCTCGGCGTCGTGACGGCAAAGGCCACCGCTTCGGCCCCGGATTTTTTTCTGATGTGGCCGAGCCTTTGGGCGATGTCGTCCAGCGCCTCGTCCCAGGATATCTCCGTCCAGCCGGGATCGGCTGCGTCGCGGGGCGCCGTCCGGCGAAGCGGCTTGGTCAGGCGGCGCGGACTGTGCACCATCTCGGGCGCGGCGCGGCCCTTTGCGCACAGCGCTCCGCCGGTCGGATGATCGGGCAAGGTCTCGACGCCGATCAGCCGCCCGTTTTCGATGACCATGGTTGCGCCGCATCGGGATCGGCACAGCGTGCAATAGCCGGGTACGCGCTGCGCCATAGGGAGGCCATACCATCTGAAGGGCTAATAGTAGCGCATTACTGTAAAGCGCTACATAATGTCATCTGCGGCGTGTCCGTCGTCAAGCCCTTTTATTGTGCCGTAGCCAAACCCGACTATGGTGCCGCGGACGAACCGGATGATTCCGGAGCCGACGAGGCAGGATGGGAATGGACCAGAATTTACGGGAGCTGGTGCTACAGCAGGTGCGCGCGGAGATCATTTCCGGTCAGAGCATGCCCGGATCGATGTATTCAGTACCGACGCTTGCCGCGAGCCTCGGCGTGTCGAGCACCCCCGTCAGGGAAGCGCTTCTCGAATTGGCGCGCAGCGGGTTGATCGAGCCGATGCGCAATCGCGGTTTCAGGGTGGTCGAGCCGACCTTGACCGAGCTGCGCAACCTGTTCGATCTCCGCGAGGTGCTGGAGCTCCACGCGGCGGCGATCGTTGCGCGTAAGCCGAAGAAGAATCTCAGGAAGCTTGTTCCCTTCGCCGATGAGGTTGCGCGGGCGGTCAAGGCGGAAGACATCGGGCATTATCTCGAAGCGGATCGGAACTTTCACCAATTGCTGACGGCGGCGGCGGACAATGCGCGCCTGACCGAAATGGTGATGGGATTGCGCGATCAGATGCGGCTTTACGGCATCAAGTCGCGCGCAGGTCTTGCCCGCCAGAACGAATCCGCCGCCGAGCACTACCAGATCATCGAACTCGCGATGGCCGGCGAGGAAGAAGCGCTCACCAATCTTCTCAGGCGCCATATCAGAGCCTGGGAACCGATCTTTATTGAGGCACTATCTCGGATGACACATCCGCGCGAGCCGATCATCGCAAATCGCGGTCGAGATCGGTAATTGCCGGGCAGAGTCAAATCAGACGCAATGTCTGGACGAATATTCGGACTCGTGGTGACGTGTCGCAGGTACGGTCTTTCAGCGTCTTCTTTGGGATCTCACGAGAGTCCCGCAGTTGCACGTGCGAGGCGCTGGCACGCATCTTCGAGTTCGACAGCGGAGGTCGCGTAAGAGATCCTGAAATACGGTGCAAGCCCGAAAGCCGAACCAGGGATGACGGCAACGCCAACGGCGCGAAGAAGGTACTCCGCGAAGTCCGTGTCGCTACGTAGTGTCTGCCCGTCAGGCGTGACTTTGCCGATCAAGCCGGCGCAACTTGCAAATGTGTAGAATGCGCCCTCGGGCGCGCGGCAACGGATGCCGTCGATCGCGTTCAAGGCGCCGACGACAAGATCGCGGCGCTGTTGAAATGACCGGCAGCGGTCCCGGATGAAATCCTGCGGGCCGTTCAGGGCTTCGATGGCCGCAGCCTGGCTGACCGATGACGGGCAGGAGGTCGATTGGCTCTGGACGACAGCCATGGCACGGATCAGGGGGCTTGGCCCAGCCCCATAGCCGATGCGCCAGCCGGTCATCGCGTAGGCTTTCGAGACACCATTGACGGTCAGTGTTCGGCTGCGGAGAGCCGGTTCGATCGCCGCCGGCGTGACGAAACGAAAATCGTCGTAGATGATATGCTCGTAGATATCATCGACCATCAGCCAGACGTGCGGATGCTTGATAAGCACGTCGAGGATCGGCCGATAATCGGTCTCCGAATAGGCCGCGCCGGATGGATTGGACGGCGAGTTCAGCATCAGCCATCGCGTGCGAGGCGTAATGGCACGTTCAAGAACGTCACCTTGAAGCCGAAAGCCATTGGCCTCGGAACATGGCACCAGCACCGGCGTGCCGCCGACGATCGCGACGATGTCGGCGTAAGTCACCCAGAACGGCGTCGGGATGATGACCTCGTCGCCGGGGTTGATGGTGGCCATCATGGCGTTGAAGAGCACCTGCTTGGCGCCGGCTGACACGGTGATCTCGTCTTGCGCGAACTCGAGCTCGTTATCGCGCTTGAACTTTGCGCGAATGGTGGCCTTGAGTTCCGGCGCGCCGTCCAAAGCGGTGTACTTGGTCACGCCGGCCCGAATCGCGCGCTCGGCTGCATCCTTGATCGGGTCGGGCGTGTCGAAATCAGGCTCGCCTGCGCCGAGGATGATGATATCTCGGCCCTGGCGCTTCATCTCCGCGGCGAGCCCGCTGATCTTCAGGATCTCCGACACGCCAATCGAGGCAATGCGGTGGGAGGGGCGGAACAACGCCGAAGTGTGCAGGGGCGCGTTCATGCAATCTCTCTCTACGCGACGTCGAACTTGACGCCCTGGGCGAGTGGCAGTGTCCGGCCAAAATTGATCGTATTGGTCGCGCGGCGCATGTAAGCCTTCCAGGAATCCGAGCCCGACTCCCGGCCGCCGCCGGTTTCCTTCTCCCCACCGAAGGCGCCGCCGATTTCGGCGCCGGACGGGCCGATATTGACGTTGGCGATGCCGCAATCCGATCCGGCCACCGACAGGAAAGCTTCTGCTTCGCGAAGATCGTTGGTGAAGATCGAGGACGAGAGTCCCTGCGGGACCGCGTTGTGCAGGTCAAGCACCGCTTCGAAGTCACGATATTTGATCACGTAGAGAATGGGCGCGAAGGTCTCGTGCTCGACGGGGCCGACCTGTCCTGTGATCTCGACCAGCGACGGGCGGACATAATAGGCCTCATCAGTGCCGTCGAAGAGGATCCGCTCGCCGCCGAACACCTCGCCGCCCACAGCGCGCGCCTCGCTCAGCGCTTTCTGCATCGATGCATACGCCGCTCCGTCGATCAGCGGACCGACCAGGGTGCCGTCCTTGAGCGGGTCGCCGACGGTGACGCTCTCGTAGGCGCGCTTCAGACGCGGTACGAACCTGTCATAGACACTTTCGTGAACGAAGAGGCGTCGCAGCGTCGTGCAGCGCTGACCTGCCGTGCCCATGGCGGCGAATGCGACCCCGCGCAAGGTCAGGTCGAGGTCGGCCGTCGGCGCGACAATTGCGGCGTTGTTGCCGCCCAGTTCGAGGATCGCGCGCGCGAAGCGTTTTGCGAGCCGCGGTCCGACGACACGCCCCATTGCCGTTGAGCCGGTCGCAGACACCAGAGGCACCTTGGCGTGATCGACGAGGATTTCACCGATCTCGCGGCCACCAAACAGAACGGCAGAAAGCGCGTCCGGCGCCCCGCCGCCTTCCGCTCTGAAACGCTCGAGCGCGCGATCGAACAGCGCTTCCGTCGCAAGCGCCGTCAGTGGCGTTTTCTCGGACGGTTTCCAGACGATGCTATTGCCGCAGATCAACGCCAGCGCCGCGTTCCAGGACCATACGGCGACAGGGAAGTTGAACGCCGAGATGATTCCGGTGACGCCGAGCGGATGCCAGCTTTCCATCATTCGGTGCTCGCTTCGCTCCGTCGCGATGGTCAGGCCATAGAGCTGGCGTGACAGACCAACCGCGAAGTCGCAGATATCGATCATTTCCTGGACCTCGCCGAGGCCCTCGGACGCAATCTTGCCGGCCTCGATCGACACGAGCCTGCCGAGCGCCTGCTTGTTGGCGCGCAACTCCTCGCCAAGAAGGCGCACGAGTTCACCGCGTTTCGGGGCGGGAACTAGTCGCCATTCGAGGAAGGCGGCGTGCGCCTTGTCGATTGCCGTCTGTGCGTCGGCGGTACCGATCTCGTTCACATGGCCCGTGATCTCGCCATTGATCGGAGATCGTGCAATCAGCTTGCCGCCGGTGTAGCGGCTCCGCTTGACGTTAAGCTTGCTCAGGAGCTGGTCTGCCTCGCCGGCCAGGGATTTGGCAATGCCGGTCGGAATTTGGGTCGTAATCGTCATGGTGGTTTCTCTTGTATAGTTGAAAGGCGGCCCGATCAGGCCGTTGCCTTGCATGCGATGTGCGGCGAACTGAGTTGGTTCATCGCCCGCTCGACGGAATCTTTTTCGGTCCTTGCGTATAGCATCATTTCGTCGTGAACCTCGGCGCCAAGGGCGACCTCGAACGCAGCCCGGTTCGAGCGTGCGGCGTAGCTCTGCTGCGCGTCGGAGCCGAGATTCGACTGGAAGATTCCTGCCGCGCTGACAGGGAGGAAGTCCTCGTCGACGATCGGATCGTAACGCAAAAGGCCTTCGGCCACCAGGTCGTCCAGGGTGGAAGGCAGAGCCCGACGCTTGCCCGCCTCGACGCCTGCCGGTGTTGCCGAATAGCGGAAGTAGGCGAGGCCTTGCGAACGCAGCGCCGCCCAATCGTCCGGGAAAGCCGTGAACGCCCCGGCGAGTCCGGCGTCGTAGTCGCCCGTAGTCGACCCTGCCGCTCTGGCCTGACGCGCCGAGGCAAGCAATGCGTCGTAGAGCTCGCGGCCTTTCGGTGTGAGCGCAACGCCGCGCTGCTCGATCTCGCCAAACCGTGCGGTATGCATTCCCTGAGCGCTTTTGCCGTCTGTCTGCCGGAAGATGATCGGCTCTCCCAGCGCCTTGAAGCTGGTTTGACGCAACAGGATCGCGCAGTTGCGGCGCGGCGGACCTTCGATAACGGCCTTCGGCACAATGCCGCGTCGTGGCATCCCCGCCTGGACGACGTCGATGTCGAGCGTGCGCGGCGTCAGATGGTTGATATGAGGGCCTTTGAAGCTCACCACGTCAGCTATCAACCGATGAGCATCATGCAGCTTTCGATAGACATCGAGGCTCACTGTCGCTTCGCTGTGCCAGCGGAAGGTTTCCAAGGCCTCGCAAACGAACTCCTCGGCTTGCGGGCGGGTCAGGCGACCGTCGGTCTCGAAAATGTTCACCAATTCGAGCGCCCGTGGCGTGAAGATCTGGCGCTCGGCGAGGATTTGTTCAGCCTGCCTGCGAAGCACCTCGTCCTCGATACGCTCGACACGCAACAGTGAGGTGAAAACTCGAAACGGATTGTGGCGGAGTGCTGCATCTGTGATGGGCCGAAAGGCGGTCGAGTGGACGGGGACACCTGCGACCGACAGATCATAATAGCCGACCGCATGCATGCCCATCACGGAGAAGACACGACGGATATTGAACAGCTCTTCGGCGCGCCCCACGCGGATCGCGCCGTGACGCTCGACGCTCAACCGATCGAGTTCGTCGTTTCGTGCGAGGCTCGCGCAAAGCTCACTGCGCCGCTGCAAGATATCGCGATTGACGTCACTGACGAGCTCCAGGAGGGTTCCGTATTGCGGCACTTCGGCCCGGTACATTTCCGACATGGCACGGGAAAACAGAGTGCGGATTTCGTCGGGATCCGCATGCAAGGCTGTCATCAGTATCTCCATTGCCACAGAACACGCCTGCGGCGGCGTGCCTGGTCCGATGGTGCATCCATGCGATTTAGTTATGATCGTTGAAATTAGACTTGCAGAATGGGCTGATTCAATCAATGTTTTATCAATAGATCATTCTAAATTGGAATGAGTATGCAAACGCCTCGTCGCTTCCTTCCCTCCACCGCCGTATTGGCGGCGTTCGAGTGCGCCGCTCGGACCGGCAGCATGACCTTGGCCGCGCGTGAGCTCAGCCTGACCCAAAGTGCTGTCAGCCGTCAGATCAAGATTCTCGAGAAGCAGCTCGACGTCGAACTCTTCGTCCGCGAGCGTCAGACCATTCGGCTGACTGCCGTCGGCGAGGCCCTATGCGCGCGAGGTCCGCGAAGCGCTGCACAAGATCAGTACCGCCTCCTTCAATCTTCACGCGAATCCGAGCGGGGGCATGCTCAATCTCGCCATCCTGCCGACGTTCGGTACGCGTTGGCTCGCGCCGCGCCTGCCCAGGTTCTTGGCGGCAAATCCCGGGATCACGATCAATCTTACGACGCGCTTGTCCTACTTCGATTTCCGTGCGGAAGCACTGGATGCCGCGATTCATTTCGGTCAGCCGGAGTGGCCAGGTGCAGAGATGGTGCTGTTGCGATCCGAGGAAGTGGTTCCTGCCTGTAGTCCCGCACTGAAACGGCAACACGGCTTCCGTGTTGCAGGCGACTTCAAGCAGGCTCCGCTGCTGAGCATCTCCACCCGCCCTCAGGCCTGGGATCGCTGGTTTTCGCTTCACGATGTGCCTGGCAGAACCTTTCAGGGGATGGTGTTCGACCAATTCGCGACTGTGGCCCAGGCCGCGATTGCCGGCGTCGGTGTGGCGCTGCTCCCGACGTTCCTGATCAAGGACGAACTGGCCAGCCGCAAGCTGGTTCGCGCCATCAATCTGCCGATGGAGAGTCCTGAGCGATACTACCTCGTCTGGCCCTCCGAACGTGCGACGTACCCGCCGCTTCTGGCTTTCCGCGAGTGGCTGGTGGCGGAGACCGCACCCGACCGGTGAGGGGACAGCTGGACTTTTGCTCGCGAAGCGCAATAATTTCCCTTCGTTTTGTCGAAAAGCAATCAATCCGAAGGGAACCGGATTTGAGCCCCAGCTATCGCTTCGGCGCTTTCGTCGAGGAGGGCACCTATTGTACCGACCCGGGCGCCTATGTGGCGGCGATCGTGACGCCGCGCGCATGCGAGGCGCTGTCCTTCGCCAGGCGCGCGCAACGGGCTTGCCGTGACGAATGGTGGTGAAGCGGTGACGACCGACCAAGGCCGGATCGATTGCGATCGCGCGGTGATCTGCGCGGGCATTTGGTCCAAGGCGCTGACTGAGGCCGCGGGTGATCGGGTATTTCTTGCAAGCGAGCGCGGTTATCACGGCGTCATCGCATCTCCTGCCGCCGGCCCGCGGCTTCCGATCATGCCGAGCGACGGAAGAATGGCCAACACGCCGACTCCAGCCGGCCTGCGGCTCTCGACAGGTTGAGCTCGCGCACGTCGACGCCGAACCGGACTGGGCCCGCGTCGAGATTCTTGTTCGGCGCGCCCTGACGACCTACCCGAGTCTTGGAGCACGGGCGGGCCTGCCGGTTGATCGCTGGATGGGGCATCGGCCCGCGGCAACATCGCCACCAATGCCGGCGGCACCGGGGGTGCTGCGCTATGGCAACACCCGCGACAACGTGCTCGGCCTCGAGGTCGTCCTGCCCGACGGCGCGATCTGGGACGGCGGCGAAGACGGCAGCCTCCAGCGTTCCGTGCCTGAAGTCTTGTCTTTGGCTTTGCGGCTGGCAGATGTAGAGGAGGTGGTGCTCTTCACGGAAGCCGTTGGTGAGCTGTTGCTCTGTCTTCACCGCATCCGACGTGTTGGCCGCGTGCCGGTGATGCATTCGCGAATACCGCTCATTGCGCGCCGCGTGCCTGATTTCCCGCACAAGGCGGCGAACGTGCCGGCGCTGCTCTACGTCCAGCTGCTCGACGCCTACGGCATTCGCATTGCAGCGATCCGCGAGAAGCTGTTGGCAGGGGCCCCCGATATGAGTGTTTGAACTCCATGCGAGAACAGCCCGCTTGCAATGTTTAGTATCCCGTGGTTCACTAAACAAATCGAGCTTGGCTGAATCCCTAAGAATCCAGGCAGGCACGAGGAAACGTCCGTTTAGTCGTTCAGCCCGTGAAGGACTGTATCGCTCTGCTCGAAGCATTCGAGCGGGTTGGAGAGTCGCGCCATGTCGATGGCCGGCCCCACTGGGAGGGAAAGCGTTATGAAACAGACCATAAAGGCGCTTCTTACTAGTTTCGGAGTTCTCGCATCCGCGCTCAGTGCTGGAGTGGGGACTACCCCTGCGCACGCGCAGGCCAAGACCATCACGCTGTGCTGGGCCGCGTGGGACCCTGCCAACGCGCTGGTCGAACTGTCGAAGGACTTCACCGCCAAGACCGGCATCGGTATGAAGTTCGAATTCGTGCCGTGGACCAACTATGCCGATCGTTTCCTGAACGAGCTTAATTCGCACGGCTCGTTGTGCGATCTCATCATCGGCGATTCGCAATGGATCGGCGGCGCCGCGGAGAACGGCCAGTACGTCAAGCTCAACGATTTCTTCAAGAAGGAAGGGATCAGCATGGACGATTACATGCCGGCCACCGTGGTCGGCTATTCGGAGTGGCCGAAGAATACGCCAAACTATTGGGCGCTGCCCGCCATGGGTGACGCGGTGGGCTGGACCTATCGCAAGGACTGGTTTGCGCGGCCAGAGATCCAGAAGGATTTCCAGGCCAAGTACGGCCGCGATCTCGCTGCGCCGAAGACGCTCGACGAACTGCGAGACATCTCGAAGTTCTTCCAGGGCCGTGAGATCGACGGCAAAAAGGTCTATGGCGCTTCGATCTATACCGAGCGCGGCTCGGAAGGCGTCACCATGGGCGTTTCGAACTATCTCTACGATTACGGCTTCCAATATCAGGATCCCAAGAAGCCCTATGCGATGGATGGGTTCGTCAACTCGCCTGGCGCGGTCAAGGGGCTTGAGGCCTACAAGGAGCTCTACAAGTGCTGCACGCCACCCGGCGCCTCCAACTCCTACATGTCCGAAGGACTTGATGCGTTCAAGTCGGGCCAGGTTGCGCTGCAGATGAACTTCTTCGCCTTCTTCCCGGGCCTCTACAAGGATCCGAACGTTGGCGGCGACAAGATCGGCTTCTTCAGCAATCCCGCCGGCCCTGCGACACAGGCGACGCAGCTCGGCGGACAGGGTATCTCGGTCGTTTCCTATTCGAAGAACCAGGGCGAAGCGCTGCAATATATCAAATGGTTCTCCGGCGGGGATGTGCAGAAGAAGTGGTGGGCGCTGGGCGGCTATTCCTGCGCCAAGTCCGTGCTGAACGATCCGAGCTTCCCGAACAGCGCGCCGTTCGCCGGGGAGTTTCTGAAGTCGATGGGAATGGTCGTCGACTTCTGGGCCGAGCCCTCCTATGCGCAACTCCTGCAAGCCGAACAGAAGCGCGTGCATGACTACGTGGTGGCGGACAAGGGCACCGCACAGGAAGCGCTCGACGGTCTGGTGAAGGACTGGAAGGCCATCTTCAAGGAAGAAGGCAAGAAATTCTAAGGCAACCGCCTGGAGCGCACGCGAGCGCGCTCCAGGCTCTCTTCGGCAATATCGGCAGCTGTCGCATAGCTGATGGTCCCTGCGCGAGGATCGACCAAAGCCATGAACGATTTGAGTGCTTCGTCGCAGATCACCTATCGGGCCGTCTCGGTCCGGCCAGCCGTGGCGCGTCGTATCCGGGGCCTGTCGGACCAGGCGCTCGCCTGGCTCTTCATCACGCCGACGATCGTGCTGCTGCTGGCGATCAATATCTTCCCGCTGATGTGGACGATCTATCTCTCGTTCACCAACTACCGCGCCAATCGGGCGAACGCGCCGACGATATGGCTGGGCACCGACTGGTACCAGTCGATCCTGACCGATCCGGATATCTGGGCGGCGATGCAGGTGACGGCGCATTTCGTGATCTGGACGGTGCTCATCGAGACCGTGCTCGGATTTGGTCTTGCCCTCCTCATCGACAAGAAATTCCGCGGCCATGGCATGTGGACCACGATCATTCTGCTGCCGATGATGCTTTCGCCGGCTGTCGTCGGCAATTTCTGGACCTTTCTCTATCAGCCGCAGATCGGATTGTTCAATTATGTGGTCGCTTTCTTCACGGGACGCGACGCCTCGTCGTTCCAGATGCTGGGAGACGTGACCCTCAGTCCGTGGGCCATCGTCATCGTCGATGCCTGGATGTGGACGCCTTACGTGATGCTGATTTGCCTGGCCGGGCTGCGTTCGATCCCGGATTACATTTATGAGGCAGCGGAGGTCGATCGCGCGTCGAATTGGCGACAGTTTTGGTCCATCACGCTGCCGATGGCTCTACCATTCATCATGCTGGCTGTGCTCTTTCGGGGTATCGAGAATTTCAAGATGTTCGACATGGTCAACCTTCTGACCGGAGGAGGGCCGGGCTCGACCACGGAAGTCGCTTCGATCACGCTGAAGCGCGCAGCTTTTGAGAGTTGGCGAACCGGCTATTCCTCGGCCTTCGCCATTATTTTGTTCGTAACCGTATTCGGCCTCGCCAACATCTACGTAAAGGCGCTGAACCGGGTGAAAAGCCGATGAGCGCCTCAAACGCAGCCCACTCCATCATCGAACCATCGACCGGCGCTCGCCGCTTCGCTGGCCTGCTCGTCATACTCTATGCCATCATAACGATGGTTCCGCTGGCATGGATCGTACTCACCTCGTTCAAGTCGCCTGACGATGCGATCTCCTACCCGCCGAAGGTCCTCTTCAAGCCTTCTCTTGAAGGCTATTGCAATGTCTTTACAACGCGCTCGCGCCAGACCCAGGAGTTTATCCAGACCTTGGGCCCGCCGCAGGGGCTTTGTGACAACATCGCGCGCAGCCGCAACATGGTCGTGGCCGGGCCGTCGAACTACGTACCGCGTTTCGTCAACTCGCTGATTATCGCCTTTGGTTCGACAGCGCTTGCGGTCGCGCTCGATACGCTCTCGGCCTACGGTTTTTCACGGTTCCGCGTGCCGCTAAAAGATGACCTCTTGTTCTTCATTCTGTCGACCAGAATGATGCCGCCAATCGCGGTCGCGATCCCGATCTACCTGATGTACCGGACCGTTGGGCTGTCGGATACCCGACTCGGGATGATCCTGCTCTACACCTCGGTGAACGTCTCGCTCGCCGTCTGGCTTCTCAAGGGATTCATCGACGAAATCCCGCGGGAGTACGAGGAGGCGGCGATGATCGACGGCTACACGCGGTTTCAGGCATTCGTGAAAGTAGTGCTGCCGCAGGCGACGACAGGAATCGCAGCGACGGCCATCTTCTGCTTGATTTTTGCGTGGAACGAATACGCCTTTGCTGTGCTTCTGACCTCCGGCAACGCGCAGACGGCGCCGCCCTTCATTCCGGTCATCATCGGCGAGGGGGGGC
Organism: Bradyrhizobium sp. 142; assembly: GCF_023074015.1. Lineage (NCBI taxonomy): Bacteria > Pseudomonadati > Pseudomonadota > Alphaproteobacteria > Hyphomicrobiales > Nitrobacteraceae > Bradyrhizobium > Bradyrhizobium sp. 142. Next base: position 51,371 of record NZ_JADPKQ010000130.1, on the reverse strand, counting down.
AGGATTGGCCCGCAGTAGCCGCCGGTACGACGATCTTTCTTGTGCCGATCGTTGTCTTTACGGTGCTGCTCCGCAAGCATCTTCTGCGTGGCATTACCTTTGGGGCCGTCCGCAAATGAATCTTGATGTGAATACGTCCACGCTCCGACGCGGCCTCGCGGACAGGATTCTGCGACGCGGTCCGCTGGAGTCCATCGCGACGACGATCATCGCCGCGGGCGTCGTCATGCTGATGCAGCCATTTTTCCTCACGCTCTATTCTTGGTCGTTCGCGACCACGCTGTTCGGGACGGTGATGTTCACCATCGTCTTGAAGGTCAGGGAGTAAGGCGCGATGGCACAGATCAGGGTCGAAGCGCTCGACAAATCGTTCGGGACGTTTCGTGCGGTCAACGCCGCCAGCTTCACGGTGGAAGACGGCCAGTTCCTCTGCCTGCTCGGGCCTTCCGGCTGCGGCAAGACGACGACCCTGCGCATGATCGCAGGGCTGGAATTGCCGACGGCCGGCACCATCTGGCTCGGCGGCGAGGATGTTACGATGAATCGCGCCTCGGCGCGCGATATCGCCTTCGTATTCCAGCTATTTGCGCTCTATCCGCACATGAATGTCCGACGAAATATCGGCTTTCCCCTGAAATGCGAGGGCGTCGGAGCGGCTGAGCGCGACCGGCGGGTGGTGGAGGCCGCGCGTATTCTGCGTATCTCCCATCTCCTCGACCGGTCGGTGTCGGGCCTGGCAGGCGGCGACCGGCAGCGCGTCGCACTTGGGCGAGCCATAGTCCGGAAGCCAAAATGCTTCCTGATGGACGAGCCGCTCGGCGCGCTCGATACCGAGATGCGCGAGGCGATGATCCATGAATTGCGCGCGCTGCATGACCGGCTCGGCGCGACGACCGTGTATGTCACGCATGACCAGCTCGAGGCCATGGCGATGGCCGACATGATCGCGGTGATGAATAATGGCATGGTCGAGCAGGTCGCGAGCCCGCGCGACATCTACGACCGGCCTGCTTCGCTCTTTGTCGCAGACTTCATCGGCTCACCACCTATGAATTTCCTGCCGTTCCACGGTAGCCTGCAAACCGGCGCGCAGGCGGTCTGGCTCGGCGAGCGCGAAGTTGCAATTCCTGCTGCACGCGAGGCGCTGGCGGAAAGCGATCTCGTCCTCGGGGTACGGCCGGAGCATGTGCGGTTCACCGATTGCGGCATGGTGCGGGGCGAGGTTTATGGGTCGGAATATCTCGGCACGACGCAGATCGTGACCGTTACTACGCGCTACGGCGCACTCAAGGCCCGTTCGCCCAGCAGCATATACTTTCGGACTGGGGAAAGTGTCGGACTCGACTTCCGGCCCGATACGCTCTCGGTCTTCGACAAGGCGTCGGGCCGGGCCATCCGCACTGCGTTGTATGAAGGAGGTGCGCATGGCTGAAGTCGAGATCAGGGCAGTCTCCAAGGCGTTCGGCCGGACTCACGCCGTTGTCGACCTGTCCCTCTCGGTTGGAGACGGCGAATTCGTTGCGTTGCTGGGGCCGACGGGTGCCGGCAAGACGACGGCGCTGCGACTTGTCGCCGGACTGGAGACGCCAGACGGCGGTTCGATCCGGATCGGTGGACGTGATGTGACCGGCGATGCGCCGGCCGATCGCGACGTCGCCTTCGTCTTCCAGCAATATTCCTTGTATCCGCATCTTAGCGTGTTCGAGAACATGGCCTTTGCGTTACGTGCGCCGATCCGCCGCGTACCCGAGGCCGAGATTCGCGCGAAGGTGCAGGAGGTCGCGCGTCTTCTCCACATTGAAACCAAGCTGCACAACAAGGCGACGCAGTTGTCGGGCGGGCAGATGCAGCGCGTCGCGATCGGCCGGGCCTTGGTGCGCTCGCCGTCGATCTATCTGATGGACGAGCCACTCTCCTCGCTGGACGCCAAGCTGCGCGGCGAAATGCGCCTCGAACTCAAGCGCATCCAGACCGATCTCGGCGCCACCGTCCTCTATGTCACCCATGATCAGACGGAAGCGATGACCATGGCTTCGCGCATCGGCGTAATCGAGGCCGGCCGGCTGATGCAAATCGGTACGCCGCGCGAGATTTACGAGAATCCGATCAACGCCCATGTCGCCGCGCGGCTTGGCCAGCCGATGATCAACCTGCTGCCGGCGGCTCTATTTGCCGGCATTCCGGCCGGCGCCAAGACCATCGGCGCGCGTACCGAGCACCTGATGATCGCACGCAGCGGCGGAGACGTGTCGGCAACCGTCACGCGGGTCGAACATCTCGGCGACCAGAGCCATCTCCACCTCGACCTCGGCGGCCAGCCGGTCGTGACGTTGGCCGACCCCGAGGCGAGGTTGGGCGCGGGGGACATCGTATCGCTCCGGCTCAACAAGCCGCTGTTATTCGATGCGGCCGGCGGAAGGATAGCGGCATGAGTCTCGATCGGGCTGCCAGGGAAAAGCTGGTGCGGGCGCTAGCGGAATCGGTGATCCAGCACGCCGACGAATTGACCAGCCTCGACCAGGCGATCGGCGACGGCGATCACGGGCTGAACATGAAGCGCGGCTTCGAGGCCGTGCTCGCGACACTGCCCGGCCTTGCTGACAAGTCGCTGCCGGAAATGCTGAAGGCGATCGGAATGACGTTGGTCATGAAGGTCGGCGGCGCTTCCGGGCCGCTGGTTGGCACTTTCTTCATGGAACTAGGTAAGGCGCTTCCGGAGCAGTCGCTTCGAGCGGATCTCGTCGCCGCGACGGCGAAGGCGATTGATGCCGTCAAAGCGCGCGGGCGCTCGGAGGCGGGGCAGAAAACCTTGCTGGATGTGCTGGTGCCGGTGCAGGTCGTGTTGGCGGGGGGCGGCGATGCCAAGGCGATAGCTGCGGAAGCGGCGCAAGCGGCCGATCGCACCACGCCCATGCTTGCGATCCGCGGCCGTGCGTCCTTTCTCGGCGAACGTTCTATCGGTCATATGGACCCTGGTTCGCGTTCGGCGTCCCTTTTGATCGGCGCGGCAGTCAAGGTACTGGAATTCGAGGCAAGTTCATGAACAGTTCAAATTCCGGCAATGTCGGGATCGTTATCGTTTCACATTCGCCCAAGATCGCCGAAGGCGCGGCGGATATGGTGCGCCAGATGGTAGGCGGCGCCGTGCCGCTCGCCTGGACAGGCGGCGACATCGATGGAGGGCTCGGCACGAATGTTGCCGGAATCCTCGAGGCGATCGAGACGGCCTGGTCGCCGGCAGGCGTGGCGGTGCTGGTTGATCTTGGCGGGGCGGAGACAAACTCCGAGATGGCCGTGGAAATGCTGCCTGAAGATCGACGGGCGCGCGTCGTCGTCTGCAATGCCCCGGTGGTCGAGGGAGCTGTGATCGCTGCAACCGAGTCTTCGGGTGGCTCGCCGCTTGCCGCCGTCAAGCGTAGCGCGGAGGAATTCTATGCATGATGCTCACGCCAGCCGGCCGGGCGAAACGCCGGTGCCGCGGACAGCCTCAGCGGTTCTCGTCAACAAGGTCGGACTTCACGCGCGGCCGTCGGTCAAGCTCACGCAGTGCGCGAAGGGTTTTAGCGCGAAGATCGAGCTTGCCCTCGCGGCGGACGGGCCCTGGACGGACGCAAAGAGCCCGGTGAAGGTGATGCGCGTGAAAGCGCCGCAGGGCGCAACGCTCCATTTCCGCGCTACGGGGCCCGATAGCAAGGCAGCGCTCGCTGCCGTACTGGCGCTTGTACATGATGGTTTCGGCGAGGCCTGATCGCGGTGGCAGAGATCCATCTCATCGGCCGTGCTGCCTCGCCGGGCCTCGCGATCGGACCGGTCACCATGCTGACTGCGGCTGTGGCCAAGCGAACGGCGAGCGACGATCCCGCGCAGGAGGCGGCGGCACTGCGGGCGGCGATTGAAGGCGCGAGGGCGGAGATCGCCGAGCAGATCAAGACGATTCAGGGCGAGGTGGCCGACATTCTGGAATTCCAAGTCGCCATGCTTGATGATGATGCGCTGGCGGATCCGGCATATGGGGTTATCTCGGAGGGGATCGCTGCCGACCACGCCTGGCGCTTGGCACTCGACGTGGAAATAGCTGGCTATCGCGCTGCTAAAGATGAATATTTCCGTGCCCGGGCGGCCGATATCGTCGACATCCGCGACCGCGTGCTCGCGCATCTGAGCGGCGTGGATACGGTCGCCAGGATTACCGGTGGCTCGATCGTGGCGGCTGACGACATCACGCCTTCCGCTTTTCTTGCCGCTGACTGGTCGCGCGGCGGCGCCATCGCGCTGGCTGCGGGCTCACCTTCCTCGCATGTTGCGATGTTGGCGCGGGCGCGCGGGGCGCCCATGGTCGTTGGGCTCGGCCCACTGTCGTGGAACGGACAGCCACCGGCGTTGGCGCTCGTCGACGGCGATGCCGGCACCGTGATCTTCGATCCCGAGCCGGAAACGCGCCGCGTGTTCGAGCACCGCATGGCGGTTGCGAATGCCGCGCAAGCCGCCGCCGATGCCGGCCGCCTCGAGTCGGCACGCACGGCAGACGGCCGGCGGATCGCGGTCCTTCTCAATATCGCCGCGCCCGAAGACCTTGCTGGCCTCGATCCTGCAATCTGCGACGGCATCGGCCTTGTGCGTACGGAATTTCTGTTCGAGGCGTCCCAAGGCCTGCCGGACGAGGATGCGCAATATGCAGTCTATCGGCGCATTCTCGACTGGGCCGAGGGAAGGCCGGTGACGATCCGCACCCTCGATGCCGGCGGCGACAAGCCGATCGCCGGCTTGACGATCGATAACGAGCGCAATCCGTTCCTCGGCCTGCGCGGCATCCGTCTCTCGCTCGCGAGGCCGGAAGTGTTTCGGGTGCAACTGCGGGCACTGTGCCGTGCGGCCGTGCACGGGGCGCTGAAAGTGATGCTGCCGATGATCGCGGTTCCTTCGGAACTCGACCGTGCGAGTGCCCTGCTGGATGCGGAGTTCACGGCGCTCAGGGCGGAAGGGATCGCCTGCGCCCGACCGCCGCTCGGCATCATGGTCGAGGTCCCGGCGGCGGCGCTCCGCGCCGAGGCTTTCGGCGCGGCGTTCTATTCCATCGGCTCGAACGACCTGACCCAGTACACGATGGCGGCAGCGCGCGACATCGGTGCCGTCGCGGACCTCAACGATACCGGCAATCCGGCGGTGCTGGCGCTGATCTCCCAGACCGTCGAGGCCGGACGAAAGCGTGGCGTGGAGGTCTCGCTCTGCGGTGACGCCGCGGCCGATACCCGCCTGACGACGGCACTGATCGCCACTGGGTTGACAATTCTCTCGGTGTCGCCGATTGCCGTCGCACGGCTCAAGGCCGCAATCGCAAAGGTGCGTTCATGACGGACGAAGCAGGCGAGGATACCCGCGCGCCTGGTGACAGCAATGTGGCGGATTACAAGGCCATCCTGCGACGGGTGCTCGACAATCGGCCCTCGGGGACGCGGCTGAAGCTGGCGGCGGCGCTGGGCAAGAATCGCTCCTTCGTGACCCAGATCACCAATCCGGCGTATCTGGTGCCGATTCCGGCGAAGCATGTCGCGATCATCTTCGAAGTCTGCCATCTGTCCGGCGCCGAGCGCGCGGCATTCCTCCAAGCCTATGGACGCGCGCATCCCGGCCGGCTGCGTGCACCCCACCGCGAAGCGCACACCCGCACCGTCTCGGTGACCGTACCCGACCTCGGCGATGACAAGAAGAACCGCGCGCTCGAACAGCTGATCGTGGATTTCGCCGCGCAACTCGCGCGCTATGCCGAAAGTGTGGGTTGAGCCATTGATTTGAACTTTAGACGAGACGGGAGGACGTTCATGAAAAAGCTGATCAACAGCACCGATACGATACTCGAAGAAAGTCTGGACGGTTTCGCGGCAGCCCATGCGGATATCCTGCTTCTTGGTGCCGAGCGCAAATTCGTCAGGCGCCGCACGTTGAAGCCAGGCAAGGTCGCGCTGATTTCGGGCGGCGGCTCGGGACATGAGCCGCTGCATGCGGGCTTTGTCGGCCTCGGCATGCTCGATGCCGCTTGCCCCGGTCAAGTCTTCACCTCGCCGACGCCAGACCAGATGATCGAGGCCGCGGAGGCCGTCGACACGGGCGCAGGCGTGCTCTTCATCGTCAAGAACTACGAAGGTGACGTGATGAATTTCACCATGGCAGCCGAGATGGCCGGGCGGGAAGTTGCGAGCGTGGTGACTAACGACGACGTGGCGGTGGAGAAATCGACCTATACGACCGGTCGTCGCGGCGTCGCGGGGACATTGATCGTAGAAAAAATGGTCGGCGCTGCGGCCGAGACCGGAATGCCGCTTGCCGCTCTCACGGCGCTCGGCGAAGAGGTCAACCGGCGCACGCGCTCGATGGGAGTGGCGCTGTTGCCATGCACCGTGCCGGCGGCAGGGCGGCCAAATTTCGCATTGGCCGACAATGAAATGGAAATGGGCGTCGGCATTCATGGCGAGCCCGGCCGGCGCAGGGTGCCGCTGGCGTCCGCCGATGCGATTGCCGCCGATCTGCTCGATGCGATCCTGAAGGATCTTGCGCCCGGCAAGGGGAGTGAAGTGCTGCTTCTCGTCAACGGGTTTGGCGCGACGCCTCTGATCGAACTCTATCTGATGGTCAATGCCGCAAAGCGGATTCTTGACAGCGCGGGGGTGGCAGTGGCGCGCTTCCTGACCGGTTCCTACGTCACATCCCTCGACATGGCCGGTGTCTCGATCACCGTATCTGTGCTCGATAGCAAGTCGACGAAATTATGGGATGCCCCGGTGCAGACCGCAGTTCTGCGGTGGGGTGTCTGATCTCAGCTCGCGGCTTAGTTTTGGTCACAAGCAATGGCCTATCGACTCCGCTCCCCGAAGCTAGTCCTTCTAAGGAAGGTATTCTCTCGTCCGGCTCGATTGATCGGGCATCCAAGCCGCCAAGGCAGCGCGCTTGATCAAAGGCAATGGGAAGCAGCGAGCGGAGGTAGGCGCAAGCGGAGTGGATGTCGCTAACCAGCAGGTTGCGTCCGCCGGCTAGGGCTCACTGCTTCTCTCCTGATTGCAGGCTTCTCTATTGTGCGCCACCGGCGTCGAGGCGATCAGGCTTGTTGGGCAGGAGAGCCGCCAGCAGCGCGACGATCAGCGCCACTTCGAGCATGTGGAAAGTGTCGCTGAGGGCGAGGATGAAGGCTGCTTCTGCACGATCTTGAGTATTGCATGAGCCGGAATTGCGGCGGAACAACAGGCTAAGGCCGCTCGCCGCGGCGAAGGGGCGTCAGTTGCTCGGACCATCGCCGCGGATGGCGAAGGTTGCGGCCTTAAGCTTGGTCATGCCGAACTTGTCGAACAGCTTGTCATAGGTGCCGTCGGCGCGCGTCGCTGTCAGCGCGTCGGCGAAAGCTTGCGCGAGCAGCTTGTCGCGGAAGGCGAAGGTGATGTCGGTGCCGGCGATGTCGCGGACCCAGATTTTTGCGATCCCCTTCTGCTCGAGCGAGTTGGCAGTTTCGTTGATGTTGAGCGCGGCCTCGAGTTGGCCGGCGCGCAAAGCCGCAGAGGTCGCGGTGACGGTGGTAAAGGTGCGGAGCTCGATCGGCTTGAGGCCCTTCGTGACCATCTCGGTGTTGAACTCGCGCGCCTTGCGCTCGGTGTAGGTCGCCGATTCGACGCCCACCACGCGACCGGCGAGATCCTCGAACTTCTCCAGCTTCAGGCTGGAGGTGGGATCGGTGTAGATGCTGATCGCCTGCTGCGCGTAAGGCACGAGATAGAGCATTTTTGAGCGCTCCTCGGTCCAGAACAGGCCGGTGTTGATGGTGTCGAAGCGGCCGGAGCGGAGCGCCGGGATCATCGGCGGGAAATCCATGCGCAAAAACACCGGTTCGACGCAGATGCGCTTGGCGATCTCTCTGGCGAGCTCGACATTGAGTCCCTGCAACTCGCCCTTATCGTCGACGAATTGCTGCGGCGGCAGCGTCGGGTTGATCGACATCTGCCATTTCGGCGCCTCGATCAAACTCGATGCTGGCACATTTGGTGTGCAGGTCTGGGCAGCGGCCGCCTGGGACAGGCCGACCACCAGGCCGAGGGCGGAGAAGGTCTTGGGAAATCGCATCTGAATACTCCAATCAAATCGTGGGTGGCAGAGGAGCCGTTCTCCGGTCCGACGTCTTCTTCATTGTCTTGTTACGTGGCCGCCGTCGTGTCGGCTTGCCGGGTCAGGATCAGCGAGATGTGACGCGCAGCCGTCACCATTTCGTCGCGCTGGTTGAGGAGGTCGAGTGTCTCGATGACGATGCCCCGCGCGGGATCCCTGGTCGGCCGCTTCTCGACAAAACGGAAGCGCACGCGCAAACGGTCGCCGGCGACGATGGGGCCCTTGAACTTTACTTCGTCCCAACCGAGCGAGGCCACCGAGGTCTCCTCGTACAGCTTCAGCTCCGACTTCAGCCCCTCCATCAGCGACAGCCCGAACAGCCCGTGTCCGATCACCGCGGGAAAGCCGCGCGACTTCGCATAGGCGGCGTCGATATGGAGTGGATGGTGGTCTCGGGTGACATCGGCGAAAGTTGCGATGTCAGCCTCGGTTACGGTATGCGCGGCGGTCTCGAACTCCGCGCCGAGCGCGATGTCCTCATAGCGGAGATTGATCGAGGCGCTGGCGTCCATGTGTGTCCCTCAGACGACCTTGCGCGGCCGTGCCGGCAGCGCCATGAAGCTCTGTGCGATTCCCATCGGCCCGGGCCGGAAGATGCGCGGGTCCATGTCCTTTAGTTGCGGGCTGATGCGCGGCTTGAAGCCCATATGGGCGAGGATGTCCTCCTCCAGGCGAGCGCCCGGCGCAATCTCGGTCAGGATCACGCTGCCGTTCTCGAGCTCGAACACGGCGCGCTCGGTGACGTAGCTGACGTGCTGGCCACGTTGCGTCGCGAGCGACGCGCTGAAGCTGATCTGGCCAACCTCGGGTACGAATTTGCGGAAGGCGCCATCGCGCCGGATCGCGAGGCGGTCGTTCTCGACGCCGATGTCGAACTTGCCGCCGGTCATGGTGCCGCTGAAGATCAGCCGCTTGGCATTCTGCGTGATGTCGATGAAGCCGCCGGAGCCGTCGCGGCGCTCGCCGAACCGGGTGACGTTGACATTGCCGGTCTCGTCCACCTCCGCAAAGGAGAGGAAGGCGCAGGACAGCCCGCCACCGTCGTAGAAATCGAACTGATAGGCCTGGTCGAGAATGACGCGCGGATTGATCGCGGTGCCGAATTCGCGGGCATGGCCCGGTACGCCGCCGACCACGCCGGATTCCACCGTCAGCGTGATCAGGTCCGAGATGCCTTCCTCGGCCGCGACATTCGGGATCATCGCGGAGATGCCGACGCCGAGATTGACGACGTCGCGCGGGCGCAGCTCGAAGACGGCGCGGCGGGCGACAACCCGCCGCTCGGTCAGCGGATCGGGCGTGATCATCGCCACCGGCACGCGCGTCTCGCCGCAGCGCGCAGGATCATAGGTGGTACCGTAGGTCTGCATCTGCTCGGGCTCGAGCACGACGTGGTCGATCAGGAAGCCGGGGATCTTGACCATCTGCGGATGGATCGAGCCGCGCTTCACAATCCGCTTTACCTGGCAGATCACCGTGCCGCCGGCATTGTGCACGGCCTGCGCGATCGAGAGATCCTCGCGCGTCGTGCCTTCGTGTTCCATGCTGACATAGCCGTCCTCGTCGGCGGAGGTGCCGCGGATGATGGCGACGTCCGGCGGTGCTGGGACGCGGTAGAGCAGCCACGACTGGTCGTGCAGCTCGAGCAGATCGACCAGCGGCGCCGTGGTGCGCGCGTTCATGCGGCCGCCATCCTGGCGCGGATCCATGTAGGTGTCGAGGCCGACGTGGGTGAGCACGCCCGGATGTTTCGCGGCCATGGCGCGGCAGAGCTGGCTCATCACGCCTTGCGGAAAATTGTAGGCGTCGATCAACTCGTCGCGGACCAGGCGCATGAACGGCACCTGGAGGCCGAAATTGCCGCCGATCACGCGCGCGACCAGGCCTTCATGGGCGAGATGGCACAGGCCTTTCTCGGTGACCGCGCCGACGCCGGTGATGTTGATCAATGTCAGCCCGTGCGGGCCGAGGCCGCTGAGGAAGCGTCGCTCCAGCGCGTCGAGGATCGCTTCTGCGGCACCGGTGCCGCCGTTGCCGCCGACAATCAGCGTGTCGGCATCGCGGATCAGGGCTGCGGCTTGTACCGCGGTGATGACGCTTAGCATGACTGCGCGCACCGCATCACGGGGCCTCCTTCTCAACCTGGCGGGCGATGATGAGCCGCTGGATCTGGTTGGTACCTTCGTAGATCTGGGCGAGGCGCACATCGCGGAAGATGCGCTCGATGCGGTATTCGCGCGAATAGCCGTTGCCGCCGTGGATCTGGAGCGCATTGGAGACGTGCTTCATCGCCATGTCGGTCGTGAACAGCTTGGCCTGCGCCGCCTCTTTCGCGATCGGCTCGCCGGCATCATGGAGGCGCGCGGCGTGATGGATCAGAAGGCGCGCGGCGGCGATGTCGGTCGACATGTCGGCGAGCATGAATTGGATCGCTTGGAAGCCGATGATCGCCTGGCCGAACTGTTTGCGGTCACGAGCGTAGGCGGTGGCGTCCTCGAACGCAGCCTGAGCCATGCCGAGCGCCATCGAGGCCATCATCAGCCGGCTGAAGTTGAAGTTGCTCATGGCCATCTTGAACGCCTGGTTCTCCGGCCCCATCAGGCTGTCGGCCGGCAGGCTCACGTCGGAGAACGTGATCTGACAGTCTTCAAGGCCATGCATGCCGAGAAGCTCCTCGTTCTTGCCGCGCGCGATGCCGGGTAGGACACCGTCAACCAGCAGGCAGGAGATGGCGCGATGGCCTGCATCAGCGCCGGTGCGGGCGAACACTATGATGCGGTCGGCGACGCCGCCGAGGGTCACCCATGCCTTGGTGCCATTCAGCCGCCAGCCATTGCCGTTGCGCACTGCATTGGTCCGGATGCCCGCGACGTCAGAGCCGTGGTCGGGCTCGGAGACGGCGGTGGCGGGAATGACGTCGCCGCTCAGGATTCTTGGGATCAATTCCTTGTGCGCGTCAGTGCCGTGATGGTCGAAGAAGAGAACTGCCTCGACGGGAATGGCGAAGGCGTTGGCGACCGCGCCGGAGCAGCGCGCAAGCTCTTCCATTGCGATGCAGGCCGCCACAGCATCGAGCCCGGCGCCGCCCGCGCCTTCGCGCAGGCAAATGCCGAACAGGCCAAGATCGGCCATGCCCTTGTAAAGCGCACGGTCGAAACGATCCTCGCGGTCGATCTTGGCTGCGCGCGGCAGGATCTCCGCTTCCGCGAAACTACGGGCTGTCTCGCGCAGGGCTTTTTGGTCTTGGCTGTAGAAGCGATCCATGGCGTGTGGCTCCCGTCAGTCGCTGGCGAGCTTGGCGTCGTGGGAGACTTCGCTCTTGTCGCGATCGAGGAAGTAGACCGCGACGTCGTCACCGGGGACGCCATAGGCGCTGCACACGCCGCGGGTCAGGGCGATGGCGGCGGCGCGGCGCTCAGCCTCGCTGCGACGGAACGCGTGGACCTTGAGCAGGATGCGTTGGCCGGCGCCTTGAACCCCCATCACACCGGCATGGGCGTAGTCGTCGGCGGCGATCGGGAGGAAGTAGAGCGTGATCGTGTCCGCACCGACGCTGAATGCCGACATCAGGCCGTCGGTCACCGCCCTCGCCAGCACGGCCTTGCGCTGCGGCGGCACTTGCGGGGCGAGCACTTCGACATAGGGCATCGATCAGACCTTCGCGGACTTGGAGGCAGACAATTTGGACGCAGACGATCTGGACGGGGACGATCTGGGCTTGCCGGATCTCGCCGGGGGCGCGGCGTTGATCTGGCGGCAAGAGTCGCGCTTTATGAGGCGGGCGCCGACGCGATATTCGCGAACGCCGTCATTGCCGCTGCCCTTCGCATCCATGCGCTGCAGCAGCCGGTCAACGGCCAGATTGGCGAGATCGCGTGCGCCGTTGTCAACGATGCTAATGGCCGGGCGGTGCCATTCGAACCACGGCATGTCCTCGTAGCAGAGCAGCGAAAGGTCGTCAGGGATGGCGATGTTCCGCTCCGCGATGACGCGCAGCGCGCCGAGCGTTGCCTCGTGATTGGCGACGAAGATCGCGCTCGGCGGGCGAGGGAGGTCGAGCAGCGTGCGGCAGCACGTCGCACCAGTCTCTGGGACGAAATGGCCGGCAAGAATCAATGTGTCGTCGACAGGGATGCCGGCTTCGCGCAGCGCGCGGACATAGCCGGACAACCGCTCGCGGCCCGACGTAGTGTCCTGGCGGCCGACGATCAGCCCGATGCGTCTGTGCCCGAGCTCGATCAGATGGCGCGTGCCGAGATAGGCGCCTTGCGGATCGTCGGCGAGCACGGTCTCGAGGTCGGTCGCGTCATCGCGACGCACCAGGCACACGATCGGGACGTCTTTCGCCAATGCCTTGAGCTGTGCGCCGTTCTTGCCCGTGGGCACCACGATCAGCCCGTCAATGCGGTGGTCGACCAGTGTGGTAAGGGTGTCGCTCTCCTGCTCAGGATCGTCACCGCCGATGCACAACAGCATCTGGTAGCCCAGCGCCTTTAGCCGCGCCTGCACCACTTCCGCCATCACCTGGAACGAGGCGTTGGTGAGATTGTGGACAAGAAGCGCGACGAGCCGCGACTGCCCAGTCTTCAGGCCCCGCGCGATCGGGTTCGGTCGATAGCCGAGCTGGCGCGCGATGCGCGTCAGGCGTTGCTGCGTGCGCTCACTGGTCAGTCCGGTTCCGGTCAGCGCGCGGGACGCGGTGCTGACCGAAACGCGAGCCGCCTGTGCCACATCTTTGAGCGTGACGCTCATCAAACCTGCCGATAGACTGCAAACGATTGCAGGAACGCTATGGGCTAATTTCGCCCGGATCAAGCCCAAAAAATGGATGATGTTGCTCAATGCAGAGCCAGATACGCAATCGATTGCATAAATACTGCGGATATTCCGTAGGAGGTCGCCGCGCCCTGAATCCACCCGATCACCCGGCAGTTCTCTGATGAAGACGTTCCGCGGCACCTACACCGTCATGATCACTCCGTTCACGCCGTCCGGTGATGTCGATGTCGCGGCGCTGCGCGCCTTCGTTGACTGGCAGATCGCCGAAGGAATTCACGGGCTGATCCCGCTCGGTTCGACCGGTGAATTCCTGTCGCTGGACGATGACGAGAAGGCGCTGGTTGCCGAAGTCGTCATCAGTCAGGCCGCAGGGCGCGTGCCCGTGCTGATCGGCACCGGCGCAGAGGACACGCGCGAAGCAGTTCGCCTCAGCCGCCGTGCCGAAAAACTGGGCGCCGACGGCGTCATGATCATTCCGCCGTTCTATTCGACCCCGACCGACGACGAACTAGTCCACCATTACAAGACGGTTGCGGACGCGATCTCGCTGCCAATCATGGTCTACAACAATCCGGCGACCGCCAATGTCGATCTCAAGCCGCCGCTCGTGGCGCGCCTCGCCGAGATCGACAACTGTCTTTACATCAAGGAGTCGACGCTGGAGGTGACGCGCGTGCGCGACATCATTCGGCTCTGCGGCGACAGGATGGCTGTGTTCGGCGGCATCCTCGGCTTCGAATCCTTCGTCGAAGGCGCGCAGGGCTGGGTGGCGGTCGCCTCCAATGTGGTGCCGTCGGAGATGGCCCGGATCTTCAGCCTCGTTGCCGATGAGGGCGCGATCAAGCAGGCGCGCGAACTCTATCTGAAATACCTGCCGGTGATCGAATTCGTCGGCGGCCAGGCCTATGTCGCCGGCAGCAAGGCGTTGCTCGGTCACATGGGCTTTGCGGTCGGCCATCCGCGCCCGCCGCGTCTGCCGTTGCCGGCTGCACAGGACGCAACCGCCCGCGCCCTGGTCAAGACGTTCGATCTAGCGTGGCGCGGCGCGCCAATCGCGGCTGCTTAAATTGGGTGTGAACGAATGAACCTGCTCGACGGCGTCAAAATCCTCAGCTTCAATCATTATCTCGCGGGGCCGCTGGCGGCGCAGACGCTCGCTGATCTCGGCGCCGACGTCATCGCAGTCGAGCCGATAGAGGGGGCGTTTCAGCGCAACTGGGCGGTCGCCAATCATTTCGTCGCGGGCGACAGCGTCAACCATCTGGCGACCGGGCGCAACAAGCGCAGCCTTGCCGTCGATCTCAAGCATCCCGATGGCATCGCCGCGGTGAAGAAGCTGGTGGCGACCTCAGATGTCGTGATGGAGAATTTCCGTCCGGGCACCATGGCGAAGCTCGGGCTCGGCTATGATGTCCTCAAGGTCATCAACCCGGCCCTGATCTACGCGGTAGCGACGGGCTTCGGCTCCGAAGGGCCATACAAGGATCGCCCGGGCCAGGATCTCCTGCTTCAGGCGATGTCCGGTCTTGCGATGCGGACTGGGCGTGCCGACGGCGAGCCGACGGCAGTGGGCGCGGTGATCGTCGATCAGCATGCAGCCTCGCTCTACGCCATGAGCATTCTAGCGGCGCTGTTCGCGAGGACCAAGACCGGGAAGGGGCAACTCGTCGAGGTCAACCTCTATCAGGCCGCTCTCGACCTTCAGGTCGAGCCGCTGACAGCTTGGCTCAACGGTGCGCCGTCGCCGACGCCGCGCGGGCCGGCCGGCATCGCTGCGTGGTTCAGCCCCGGGCCTTACGGCATTCATGCGACGGCCGACGGCCATCTCGCGATCTCCATGGCGTCGCCCAAAGCACTCGCGGTGGCGCTCGGCAGCGATGCGTTGCAGCAGTTCGGCGACGCCGACAGCTTTTCGAAACGGGAAGAAATCACCGGAATTGTCACGGCGCGGCTGAAGCAGAAACCGACGGAGGAATGGCTGCCTGTGCTTGAAGCGGCGCGGATATGGCACGCGCCAGTGCAGGACTATCGCGACCTTGAGACCGATCCCCAGCTCAAACATCTCGGTGTGTTCAAGTCTGCCGAGAGTGCCGCGGGCGTGCCGATCCGGATGGTCGCGCATCCCGCGCGTTATGACGGCCAGACGCCCGAGGTGCGGCTGGTGCCGCAGCGGCTCGGCGCGCAGACGCGCGAGGTGCTCGGCGAGATCGGTTACGGTGCCGCCGAGATCGACACGATGGTCGCAGGCAGAGCTGTGGGAGTGGCGCGATGATCGATTTTTCGCTACCCGAGGACACCCGCCTCCTGGTCGATACCGTCCGCCGCTTCGTCGAAATGGAAGTGCAGCCGCTCGAAGACGAGGTGGAGCGGACGGCGACAGTGCCGGCCGACGCGCTGGCGCTCACCAAGGCTAAAGCGCAGAAGCTCGGCCTCTACGCGATGAACATGCCGGCCGATGTCGGTGGTGGCGGCCTGTCCTGCGTGGAGCATTGTCTCGTCGAGGAGGAATTCGGCAAAACCTCCGATGCGTTGATCCGCCGTGTGTTCGGCCAGGTCTATCCGATGTTGATGGCCTGCAAGGGCGAGCAGGTCGATTGCTATCTGCTGCCGACGGTCAAAGGCGACAAGATCTGCGCCATGGCGATCACCGAGCCGGGTGCCGGGTCCGACGCAGCGGCGATCAGCACCACGGCTCATCTCGACGGAAGTGCGTGGGTGCTGAACGGCACCAAGCATTTCATCAGCGACGGCGACATTGCCGACTATGTGATCGTGATGGCGCTGACCGACAAGGAGAAGCGCGCGCGTGGCGGCATCACGCTGTTCCTGGTCGATCGCGGCACGCCCGGCTTCAAGGTCGCGCGCAACCAGCCGATGATGGGCCATCGCGGCTACGGCCATGCGGAGCTGTCGTTCGAAGACTGCCGCATCCCGAAAGCGGCCGTGCTCGGCGAGGTCGGTGCCGGCTTCAAGCTGATCATGCAGAGTGTGCTCCAGATCCGCCTCGCCCATATCGGCGCACGTGCCGTCGGCATGGCGCAGCGCGCGCTCGAGATGACGCGCAAGCATGCGGGCGAGCGGCGCCAGTTCGGCCAGGCCATCGGCGATTTCCAGATGGTGCAAAAGCTGATCGCCGATTCCGCCACCGAAATCTTCGGCGTCAAGATGATGGTAATGAACGCCGCCTGGGACATCGATCAGGGGCGGGATGCGCGCGACAAGGTCTCGATGATCAAGGTCGCGGCCTCCGAGATGCAAGGCCGCGTCGTCGACCGCGCCATCCAGGTGTTCGGTGGCATGGGTTTCAGCAAGGAGCTGCCGCTGGAACGCATGTATCGCGACGCCCGCGTCACCCGCATCTACGACGGCACTTCCGAAATCCACCGCATGCTGGTCGCGCGCAGCACGATCAAGAACGGATTGCAGCTCTAGGGAACGCTCGATGTCTCACACACCTCTGAATCCCGGGGCCGCCTTCGCCTTCCGCAAGACCATGACGGTCGCCGAACAGGCGATGTTCACTGGCATCAGCGGCAATCTCGGCGGTCTCTATGTCGATGCCGTCCGTGCCAAGAAGGCGGGCGCGTCCAGCATGGTCGTCTTCGAGCTCGCTGTCGGCGGTCTCGCCACGACCTGCCTCAGCCAGCTCGGCGGACCGACGCGGCGGATCGGCAGCATCGCGTTGAATTTCGCAGCACCCGTGCTCGTCGGCGATTCCGTCGAGGCCAAGGCCGAGATCGTCTCGGTCGCCGGTGATGAAGCGGTCTGCCGCGTCACCTGCACATTGTCGCCGTCCGGCGCGACCGTGGTGGACGGCACCGCGACGCTCGTTCCCTTCGCGAAGGGCTGAACCATGTACGAGCCGAAATCCTTCGACGATCTGAAGGTGAACGACAGGGTCAGCCTCAGCAAGACCATCACCGAGGCGGACGGTGCGCTCTACATTGCCGCGACCGGTGATTTCGGCCCTGTCCATGTCGACGAGGTCTATGCAGGCGCCACGCGTTTCGGCCGCCGGCTGGCGCCGGGGATCATGGTCGCCGGCCTCTGCACCAGCATTCTCACCAGCGAACTGGTCGGCACGATCGGCGTGTCGGTGGAGGATCGCTTCTGGTTCACTGGGCCGGTGTTTTACGGCGATACGCTGACGTTCGACGTCTGGATCGCCGAGCAGCACGATGAGACCCGCACGATCGTCTGGGAGGCCAGCGCCCGCAACGAAGGCGGCCTCGAAGTGCTGAAGGCGCGGGCAAGCCTGAAATTCCCCCAGCGCAAACCTTCATGAGCAAGCCGATGAAGAAACCGGACCTGAGCGGCGTCACCGTCGCCACCGTGCTGCCCTTCACGGATGACAGCTCGATCGACTGGGACGGCTATGCCCGCGTGCTCGACTATAGCGCCTGTCCGGACGGGATCGCGGCCGTGTTCGTCAACGGCCATGCCGGTGAGGGCGGGTCGCTCTCGGACGACGAGCGCCAGGCGGTGATCGAGCGGACACGCCGGCATATCGGCGGCAAGCCGCTATTGGCCGGTATCATTGCGCACTCGACCGCGGAAGCGATTCGTCAAGCGCAACTCGCCGAGGCGGCCGGAGCCGACTGCGCGGTGTTGTTTCCGCCGGCGCCGCTCGGCGGCGGTGCATCGGCCACATCGCGCGCGCCGGTAGCCTACGTGCGGGCGGTCAGTTCCGCCATCGGCATTCCGGTGTCGATCTTCCAGTACCCGCTGACGTCCGGATTCGGTTACTCGCAAGAGACGCTAGCGAAGATCGCGGCGCTCGATGGCGTCATCGCCATCAAGGAGGGCAGCGACACTATCTTCGCCTATGACGAGAACCGGCGGGCGGTGAAGCAGGCCGATCCGTCTGTTGCGATCCTGCCGTCGAACTTCAACTGGTTCCTGCCGCAGCTCGCCGTCGGCGGCGACGGCATTCTGTCTGGTCTCGTCAGCCTCGCTCCGGATCTGTTTGTCGCACTCTGGCAGGCATCGCTCGCCGACGATCTCAAGACGATGCGCGCCGCCAACGAACGGCTTTATCCGATCGTGCGGGCGATCTATGGGCCGGCGCCGATCATGGATATGCACACGCGCATGAAAGTCGGGCTCAAGGCGCTCGGCCTGATCGACAACGCCGATCCACGGCCGCCGCTGCTGCCAGTCCTTCCCGCGCTGTGCGACGCCATTGCAACGACTGTTTGCGCGGCGTGCGCGGCCGGCGATATTCGCCTGGCATGAGAAGCGAGCTCATGGGGGACGAGGCCTTCATCCACATCGTGCGGGTCGATATCGATCCCGAGCAAGAGGCTGCGTTCAACGCCTGGTACGAGCACACGCATTTCCCGGATCTGCTCGCCTGTCCCGGCTGGCTGTCCGCAAAGCGCTTCGTCTCGATCGGCGACGGTCCGAAATATGCGGCCGTGTACGAGGTCGCGGGTCGCTGGGCATTCGACACACCGGAGTTCCTGAAGGTGAAGGGATTCGGTCCGTTCGAAGGGCTCGTGAAGAATTTCATGCGCATCCAGCTCAAGCCGTTGTCGGGACCGGTTTGAAGGGATCGACGACGATGCTGCCTGCCTTGTCGCGAGCTCCGGCTGGTCGCATCCAAGAACATTGAGGGGAAGGCCGGGTGAGGAACTGCATCGGTCATTGGCGTCTTACTGGAGGTATCACATGCTCTCGACACTGTTTCGCTTGAGTGCCGCCGCTGCACTCGTTCTCGCATCCACTGCTGCGCATGCCGCATGCACGCCGGCGATCACCGACGACAATCTGATTGCGCCGGGGAAATTGCAGCTCTCCATCAATCCGACCAATCCGCCGCAGCAGTTCGTCGACAAGGACGGCCAGTTGCGGGGCCTCAACGTGGAGCTCGCCATCGAGCTCGGCAAGCGGTTGTGTCTTCCGGTCGAGCTCGTCCGGATGGATTTTCCGGCGATGATGCCGGCCATGAATGCGGGCCGCATCGACGGCATCGACACCGGCATGTTCTGGACCGAGGAACGTTCCAAGCTGATGTACATGGTGCCCTACGCAATCCAGGCGATTTCGGTGGTGGTTTCGCCCGACAGCGGCACAAAAATTGCTACCGAAGGAGACCTGATCGGGAAAACGTCTGCGGTCGAGGTCAGCACTTACCAGATGAACTGGCTCAAGAAACTTAGCGATGCGAACGTGGCAAAGGGCGGACCAGCTATCGAGATGCGCACCTTCCCGACGGCGACCAACGTCGTGAGTGCGCTGCTCGCGGGACAGGTTGACAATGCGCTGCTCGTCGACAGCGTGGCGCGCGATCTTGTCGGCCGCGGTCGCGTGAAAGAAGTATTGAGCGGGCTCGGCACGGCGCGCACCACGCTCGGTTTCCGTAACAAGACGGTGGTCGATGCCGTCGTCAAGGCGCTGAACGCCATGCGCGCCGACGGCAGCTACCAGGCATTGTTTGAGAAGTTTGGCCTGACCAGCCTGCCGGCCGATCAGCCGATTGCGATCGCCGGCCCTGGTCCGGCCTGAACACGGAGACGAGCCGATGAGCCATTTCAGTCCGACGGCCGCCGTCAACTACTTCTTCAACTACTTCCTGATGAAGGGTGTGCTCGTCACCATCGGCCTGACGGTCGCGGCCGTGGTCGGCGGATTGATCCTCGGCATGGGCATCGCATTGATGCGCATGTCGTCTAACCCGGTGCTATCAGGTGCGGCGCGGTTCTATACCTGGTTTTTCCGCGGCACGCCGCTGTTGATCCAGTTGGTGGTCATCTACAGCGGCTTGCCGCAGCTGGGGATCAAGTTCTCCGTGATCACCTGCGCGCTGGTCGGACTGATCCTCAACGAGGCCGCCTATCTCGCCGAGATCGTCCGCAGCGGGTTCATGGCCGTCTCGGTGGGGCAGCGGGAGGCCGCGTGGGCCTTGAGCTTGTCGCCATGGGTGACGTTCCGGCGCATCACCCTGCCGCAGGCGTTTCGGCTGATGATCCCGCCGCTCGGCAACTCCATCAATTCGCTGTTGAAAGCGACCTCGCTCGCTTCCGTCATCTCGGTCGAGGAGCTCATGCGGCGCAGCGACATGCTGATGCAGGAGCATTTTCAGATCCTCGAGGTGTATGCAGCCGCCACCGCGTATTACCTGATCCTGACCTCTGTCTGGGACGCAATCCAGCGCCGGCTGGAGAAGCATTTCGGCCGCTCCAGTACTTTGAAATCGAAGCGGGCCGCGGCGAGGGTGCCGGTCGCACAAGCCAGCGTCGAGGCCAGAGCATGAGCGCATCATTGGGGAACACAGCGATGGCAACCAGCATCGAGGGTGAAATGGTGCAGTCGAAGCTGCGCGACGTGCCAGCGGTTCGCATGGAGGCCGTGTACAAGCACTATGGCGATTTCACCGCGCTCAACGAGATCGATCTCAAGGTCGCCAAGGGCGAAAAGATCGTGGTCTGCGGTCCCTCCGGCTCGGGCAAGTCGACCCTGATTCGCTGCATCAACCACATCGAGAAGCACGACGAGGGGCTGGTCTACGTCAACGGCACCGAGCTCGATCGCCAGCAGAAGAACATCGATGCCGTCAGGCGCGACACCGGCATGGTGTTCCAGAGCTTCAATCTGTTTCCGCACATGACGACGCTGGAGAACTGCATCCTGGCGCCGATGACCGTGAGCGGCATGACGAAGGAGGAAGCAAAGGATCTCGCCATGCATTTCCTGACCAAGGTCCGGATTCCGGACCAGGCCGAGAAATTTCCGGGGCAGCTCTCGGGTGGCCAACAGCAACGCGTTGCCATCGCACGCGCGCTGTGCATGCGGCCGAAGATCATGCTGTTCGACGAGCCGACCTCGGCGCTCGATCCCGAGATGGTCAAGGAGGTGCTGGAGACCATGAAGAAGCTTGCGGAAGAGGGCATGACGATGCTGTGCGTGACCCATGAAATGGGCTTTGCCCGCGAGGTCGCGGACCGGATCGTGTTCATGAACGAGGGGAAGATCGTCGAACAGTCCGCGCCGGAGGAGTTCTTCAACCATCCGAAGTCCGAGCGGGCAAGGACGTTCCTCGACCAGATCATTCACTGACCGGATGATGGCGGCGGCGAGGGACCAGATGGTGCGATCATTCGGCGACCGCCTGCGCGGCATCCATGCCGCGACCATTGTGCCGATGACGCCGAACTTCCTGATCGACGAGCCGGCGCTGGCGGCACATATCTCATCGGTCACGTCGGTGCCGGGGATCAACGGCCTCTTGGTCAACGGCCATGCCGGTGAGAATTTCGTGCTGTCGCTGACCGAAAAGCGCCGCGTGGTGGAGATCGCACGCGAGCATGCGCCGAAGGACTGCTTGATCGTCTCTGGCGTCAACCACGAATCGAGCCTTGAGGCCGCGCGCGAGGCGGCTGCGCTGGAGCGAGCCGGCGCGGACGGGCTATTGGTGTTTCCTCCCAACAGCTGGGCGCTGGCGCATGCCGATGGCTGCGTCATGGCGCATCACCGCCACATCCGCGAAGCGACGACGATCTCCTTGATGCTTTACGCAGCGCCCGTCGGCGCCGGCGCGATGCCCTATGCACCGTCGCTGCTGGAGCAACTTGTGGCTGACCACCGCTACGTCGCGATCAAGGAAGGCAGTTGGGAGGTCGCCGCCTATGAGCAGAACCTGCGACTAATCCGCAAGCTGCGCCCGGATTTTACGGTGCTGAGCTCGGGCGACGAACATCTCTTGACGAGCTATTTGATCGGAACCGCCGGCAGCCAGGTCAGCCTCGCCGCCGTCGTGCCGGAGCTCATGGTCGCGCTCTGGTCCGCAGCCGAGGCAGGGGAATGGGGTGAGGCCCAGGCCGTGCACGACAAGCTCTATCCGCTGGCGGTCGCCATCTATCGCGATGCGCCGGGCGGACGGGCGACGGCGCGGCTCAAGGTGTGCCTGAAGCTGCTCGGGCGGCTCGCCTGCGACGCGCTACGTCCGCCGCAGCCGCCGGTGACGCCGACCGAGCAACATGCGCTCGAGCTGGCGCTGCGAATGGCGGGTTGTCTCAGTGACGGGGATGATCGGCAACTTTGGTAGTCTTTGAGACCGTCCGATCTGAGGCCAGCACCACATCATATCAAGGGTGCCATCGGGTCAAAAAAGTATCATGATTGGCCACCAAATGTGGTGGCACGCGTCTACGTCGTCACCTACCGTTACGATCAAGCAAGAGCCGACAGAGATCGGCCGGCTGGGAACGAGGTCGTTGCGGGTGCCTGCATACGACTGGGAGGAAGGACATGGAGCCGGATCTTGAGTTGGTCCAGATAAGGCCTGGCGAGTCCTTTGCCGCCTGGTCCCACGGCTATCCCTTCCGCACCGTACGATGGCATTTTCACCCCGAATATGAGCTGCATATGGTGGCGGCGACGACCGGCCGCTATTTCGTCGGCGATTTCATCGGCGATTTCGCGCCAGGGAATCTGGTGCTGACCGGGCCCAACCTGCCGCACAATTGGGTCAGCGACATTCCACCGGGGACCAGCATTCCGCTGCGCTGCCGCATTATCCAGTTCAGCGAGGAGTTCATCGATGGCGCCATCAAAGCCCTGCCGGAACTCGCGGCGCTGCAGCCGGTGCTGGAATCGTCCCGGCGCGGTGTGCTGTTCAGCAGCGAAACTAGCCGGCGGCTGTCGCCGCTGCTCGAAGAGACGATGCATGCCAATGGAATGCGCCGCATCGAGTTGTTCATGCTGATCGCTGGCGTGTTGAGCCGGGCGCGGGGATCGCGCATGCTGGCCAGCGCCAGCTATCTGCCTGATCCGTCCGGCTATATGTCCGCAGGCATCAACAAAGCGCTCGCCTATCTCCGCAAGCATCTGACCAAGCCGTTCAGCGAGATGGATCTCGCCGAGATCGCAGGTCAGAGCACAAGCGCCTTCTCGCGTGCGTTCCGCCAGCACACCGGCATGTCGCTGATGCAATATGTAAAACGGCTGCGCATCAATCTTGCCTGCCAGATTCTGATGAGCGATGAGCAGGCCTCGATTGCAAGTATCTGCTACGAAGTCGGCTACAACAACATGTCGAATTTCAACAGACAATTCCTCGCCGAGAAGGGAATGACACCATCACAGTTCCGGCGATTGCTGCTCGACAACATCAACGCGCCCAAAGCCGCATGAGAAGGTTCTACGGCTTGGCCGCATAGCTCGTCGAGCGAGATGACGTATTATTCGACATCACGGCGCGAACGGCTTCCACCGCTTCGACGACGGATGACTGTTGGGTGTAGCGATCGACAAAAAGATGGGGGATTGTCCGGGATCGCCGGCGCCAACCCTACGCATTCAAGGCAACCGCAGGGGTTGCTCTTACCCTAGGGAGAAGACCATATGACACTAGCATCATTGAACGGAGCCGGGATGGCGGCGCTCGCCTTGTGCGTCCTGGCTGGCGGCCCCGCTCTCGGTCAGAATGCCAAAGTATCGGGCGCCACGGTCGCTTTTCTGATGCCGGACCAGGCTTCGACACGTTACGAAGAACACGATCGCCCTGGTTTCGTGGCTGAGATGAGCAAGCTATGCCCGACCTGTAAGGTGCTCTACCAGAACGCCGACGCGAATGCGTCGCGCCAACAGCAGCAGTTCAATTCCGTCATTTCGCAGGGCGCCAAGGTGATCGTCATCGACCCCGTCGATTCCACTGCTGCGGCGTCGCTCGTGAAGCAGGCCCAGGGGCAGGGCGTGAAGGTCATTGCCTATGACCGGCCGATCCCCTCCACGCCGGCGGACTTCTACGTGTCTTTCGACAACAAAGCGATCGGCAAGGCGATTGCCAAATCGCTGGTCGACCATCTCAAGGCGACCAAAGTGCCGACCGACGATGTCGGCGTGCTGGAGATCAACGGCTCACCGACCGATGCCGCAGCCGGGCTGATCAGAGACGGTATCCACGACGGTCTGGCCGGCAGTGGATACAAGACGCTCGCCGAGTACGACACGCCGGATTGGGCGCCGCCGAAGGCGCAGCAGTGGGCCAGCGGCCAGATTACCCGTTTCGGAAAGAAGATTGTGGGCGTCGTGGCCGCCAACGACGGCACCGGCGGTGCCGCGATCGCCGCTCTCAAGGCTGCAGGGGTCAATCCGGTGCCGCCGGTCACCGGCAACGACGCCACCATTGCCGGCCTCCAACTGATTATTGCCGGGGACCAATACAACACCATCAACAAGCCAAGCGAGATCGTCGCGGCCGCGGCGGCCAATGTGGCTGTCCAGTTGCTCGCGGGGGAGAAGCCGAAATCTGAAACCACGCTGTTCAACACGCCGTCGCAGCTATTCACGCCGACGCTGGTCACGGCCGACAACCTCAAGGCAGAGATCGTCGACAAGCGGATCAGCGGCAAGCCGATCCAGACCGCCGAAGTGCTCTGTGGGGGCCGCTATGCCGAAGGCTGCAAGAAACTCGGCATTACCAAGTAGAGTGTCGTCAAGGTATCATTTGGCCCGGCGATGCGGTTCGGTTCGCCACATCGCCGGGACGATCACGGAACGCCACGCATGACCGACCTGACATCGCCATCCAATTCGCAGAACGGCCTGGTGCTCAGCCTGCGCGGCGTTTCGAAAAACTTCGGCGCCGTCTCCGCCTTGACCAACATCGATCTCGATGTCCACGCCGGCGAGGTCGTCGCGTTGGTCGGCGACAATGGCGCCGGCAAGTCGACCCTGGTGAAGATCCTCGCCGGCGTTCATCTGCCGGATTCGGGAACGATCACGTTCTGCGGCGACATCGTGGTCCTCGACGATCCGGCCGCGTCGCTGCGGCTCGGTATCGCGACCGTATTCCAGGATCTGGCGCTGTGTGAGAATCTCGACGTCGTCGCTAACATTTTCCTCGGACGGGAACTCGATCCATGGCGCCTCGACGAGGTGGCGATGGAGATTCGGGCCTGGACCCTGCTCAACGAACTGTCGGCGCGCATCCCCAGTGTTCGCGAACCGGTGGCATCGCTTTCCGGCGGCCAGCGCCAGACGGTTGCGATTGCCCGTTCGCTGCTGCTCGAGCCGAAACTGATCCTGCTCGACGAACCAACGGCCGCGCTCGGCGTGGCGCAGACCGCTGAGGTGCTTGATCTGATCGAGCGCGTCCGCGATCGTGGTCTCGCCGTGGTGATGATCAGTCACAATATGGAAGACGTCCGCGCGGTCGCGGACCGGATCGTGGTGCTGCGGCTCGGACGCAACAACGGCATCTTCCATCCCGACGCATCCAACCAGGAACTCGTGAGCGCCATCACGGGGGCCTCGAACAATGCCGTGTCCCGCCGCGCAGAGCGGCGACAGGGCTCACGTGAACATTCAAGGGAGCCGCGGCCGTGAACGGCGACAAGGAACGTCGCGCAACGTCGGCGCCGCTCGATCGCGCCGACGAGCGGATTCGCAGCGATACGGGTCTTGCCGGCGCCACGCGCGCCTTCCTGGACCGGGTCCGCTCCGGCGATCTCGGCGCGCTTCCGGTCGTGATCGGGCTCGTGATCATCTGCACGGCGTTCCAGAGCCTCAATCCGGTGTTCCTGTCGAGCAACAATCTCGTCAACCTGTTGTTCGACTGTTCGACGGTGGGGGTGATCGCGCTTGGGATTGTCTGCATCCTGATGGTCGGCGAAATCGATCTGTCGGTGGGCTCGGTCAGCGGTTTCGCTTCGGGCATGGTTGGCGTGCTCTGGGTCAACATGGAATGGCCAGCCTGGCTCGCGATTTTCGCGGCGCTCGTCGTCGGCGGAACCATTGGCGCACTCTATGCGGTGTTGTTTAACCGCTTCGGGATGCCAAGCTTCGTCTCGACACTGGCCGGCCTGCTCGCGGTTCTGGGCTTGCAGCTTTATCTTCTAGGCTCGACTGGATCGATCAATCTGCCGTACGGCTCGCCGCTTGTGAATTTTGGCCAGACGCTGGTCATGCCGCCTGCGGTCGCCTACACGCTGGCCGCGGTGACCGGCGCGGTGGTATTCGCAACAGCCTTTCGAACTGCCGCTCGCCGCAAGCAGGCTGGTCTGTCGGCGAGATCGCTGGGCAGCCTGTTGCTTCGGGGCATCGTGATTACGATCATTCTCGAGCTCGTCGTTTATTATCTCAATCAAGATCGCGGCGTGCCCTGGATGTTCGGTCTGTTTGTCGCCCTGGTCGTAGCGATGAACTATGCGTTGACCCGAACAAAGTGGGGACGCTCGATGAACGCCGTCGGGGGCAACCGGGAGGCGGCGCGTCGTGCTGGCATCAACGTGCGTCGGACTTACATGACGGCCTTCGTGCTATGCGCGATCTTCGCGGCCGCTGGCGGTATCCTTTCGGCGGCGCGCCTGGCGTCCGCAAGCCAGCAGGCCGGCACCGGCGATGTTAATCTCAACGCCATCGCGGCGGCCGTGATCGGTGGAACTAGCCTGTTCGGCGGTCGCGGCACTGCTTATTCCGCGCTGCTTGGCATCATCGTAATTCAATCGATCGCCAGCGGTCTGACGCTGCTCGATCTATCGTCTTCGCTCCGGTACATGATCACCGGCGCCGTGCTGGCCGTTGCGGTGATCGTCGATTCGCTGGCCCGCCGCTCGCGCATGTCCCATGGCCGGGCCTGAAATCACCCCAAGCAACAGGAACGCCATGACTCTCACGCTATCCGGAAAAGTGGCCGCCATCACGGGAGCGGCTTCGGGGATCGGTCTGGAATGCTCTAGGATTCTGCTGCGCGAGGGCGCGCGCGTCGTGCTGGTCGACCGTGACGAGGATGCCTTGAAGTCGGCTTGCGCAATCCTCGGCCCGGAGGCCGTCCCGTTGACGATCGACCTTACCAAGCCTGAAAGCGTCAGCCGTATGATGCCGGGGATACTGGACCCGAGCCGGCCAACTCGATATCTTCCACGCCAATGCCGGAACCTACGTCGGCGGCGATATTGTGGACGGGGATCCCGATGTCTGGGACCGCGTGCTGAACCTCAACGTCAACGCTGCCTTCCGTTCGGTCCACGCCGTCCTGCCGCACATGGTCGCGCGCCGGACTGGCGACATCATCGTGACGAGCTCGATTGCCGGTCTGGTGCCGGTGGTTTGGGAGCCGATCTACACCGCTTCCAAGCATGCCGTTCAGGCGTTCGTGCATACGGTCAGGCGGCAGGTCGCCAAGCATGGGCTGCGCGTCGGCGCCGTGGCTCCTGGTCCCGTGGTCACGGCCCTGATCAAGGATTGGCCCAAGGATAAGCTCGACGACGAATTGGCGGCCGGAGGCTTGATGCAGCCGGCCGAAGTGGCCGAGGCCGTGCTGTTCATGCTGACGCGGCCGAGGAATGTCACCATCCGCGATCTCGTCATCCTGCCGCAGAGCAACGACTTGTAAACGTCATCGCCAAGCACGATGGCGATCACTGAGATGTCCGACAAGCATTTCCTCGGCGCGCGCACTGCCTGTGCCGACGTCGACGAACAGTCGGCGCGCGTGGCGACACGATCATCGTCAGCGGCGGTGCGGGCCAGAGTGAGTTGGCGCGTCAGCTTTTGGCCGATACGATCGGACAACTCGTGGCGACGACAATCTCACGGGAGCCTGTGCTTCTCGGGTCCGCTATGCTAGGCGCGGTGGCCTGGGCGAATACTGATGCTAGCCGGCTGAAACCCGGACTGGACGGAGAAGGTGTGCTCCGCATGATCAAGAATCACATCAATAGCAGGCCGATATCAAGCCGAGCTTCGGGTGAAGGCGGTCGATCGCGGTGAGCTCGCTTTGCATCTGCTCGATGATCCAGTCGCGGATCTCGGCGGCGACGGGCCGCATTGGCCGATTGCGTGGCGGCAGGAATTCGCAGATCCGCCGGGTGGTGGTGAGCGCGTCGGATGCCGGCGTCAGCGCACCGGTCAATAGCCAGTGCGAGGTGACCGTCAGCCAGCCGAGCGCGATGCCTTGGCCGAGCAGGGCGGCCTGCACCACGACGGCATAGTCGGTGAAGCTCAGCGTCTTCGCCGCACCGCGGCGTTTCGTGAGAAAGGATGGGTAGTCCGCCGCCCAGTCGCCGGGCGTCTCGGCCAGGCGAATGATGGTGTTGCCTTCCGCCTGCCCGGTCTGACCGAGATAGCCGGGGCTGCACACCGGCAGCATGACCTCTTTCATCACCAGCGTGCCGCCGGACGAAGGCTCTTCGCGATCGCGAAAGCGCATGCCGAGGTCGACATTCTCCACCGGCCCGCGCAATGCACCCGAGATCAGCTGAAAGCGCAAATCGACTCGCGGAAACTGCCGTTGAAGCTTGTCGATCCGCGGCATCAGCCAATGCGTCGTGAAGGCGGAGGACACCGACAGCGTGACGGTCTCAGTGCCTTTGCGGCGGCGCTCGATCTCGACCAATCCGGTCTCGATGCTACGAAAGCCCTCCAGCACGCGGCGATACAAGAGTTCGCCTTCCTCTGTGAGCACGGCGCGTCCCGCTTTGCGATCGAACAGGCGCACGCCGAGATGCTCCTCGAATTGGCCGAGCATCCGGCTCACCGCGGGCTGCGTGACATTCAATTCGGCGGCCGCAGCCGTGAAGCTGCCGTTGCGCGCAGCTGCGTCGAAGACGAACAGGGCGTTACTGGAGGGCAGCATCCGGCGCAGCTCAGGCATAACGCCATGTTATGAGGCCGGTAAGAATTTGGCAATTGCCGAGTTTGGCCAAGTCTGGTGTCATTGGCATGACAGCCGAAAGACAGGGCTCGCGAGTGAAGATTGGTTGCAGCGCACGCTGCAATCCAGACTGCTCCGAAGACTTGTCTATAAAGCAAGCTTATGGCGTGCAGTGAGGCACGCCTGAGGACATGGCGAGGTCGATCGTTGGACAAGCGAGCGGAAAGCGTCGAGATCAGGTCCGCGAGCAAGGCTTACGGCGCAGTTCGCGCCCTCGATGACGTGTCCCTTAATGTCGGAGCCGGCGAGTTCGTCTCGCTGCTCGGCCCCTCCGGCTCCGGCAAGACCACACTGCTCGGCATTTTAGGCGGCTTCATCCTGCCCTCGTCCGGCTCAATCCTGTTCGGCGGCCGCGATGTGACCTACATGCCGCCACACAAGCGCGATCTCGGTGTCGTCTTCCAGAACTACGCGCTGTTCCCGCATATGAGCGTCGGCGAGAACGTCGCCTTCCCCTTGCGTGCGCGGCGCCTGCCGAAAGCGGGCTGGCCCGACAAGGTGCGCGCCGCGCTCGCGATGGTCGGTCTGGCCGGCTATGAAGCGCGGGGCATTGCGCAGCTCTCCGGCGGCCAGCGCCAGCGCGTGGCGCTGGCGCGCGCGATGATCTTCGAGCCGCGGCTGATCCTGATGGACGAGCCGCTCTCCGCGCTCGACAAGCAGCTGCGCGAATCCATGCAGATCGAGCTGCGCGCACTGCACAAGCGCATCGGCGCCACCATCATCTACGTCACCCACGACCAGCGCGAGGCGCTGACCATGAGCGACCGCGTCGCGGTGATGAAAGACGGCAGGCTGATCCAGATCGACGCGCCCGAGCGCCTGCACGATTTCCCCGCAGATTCCTTCGTCGCGAGCTTCATCGGCGAGGCGACGATGCTGCCCGTGCGCCGCGTCGATGGCTCCAGCGTCGCGCTCGGCAACGCTCTTTTGCGCAGCGCCCGAGCCATTCCTTCAGGCGATGCCCTGATGCTCGCGGTTCACAGCGAAAAGCTGCTGATCGATGACGGCGCGCAGGATGCCGCCTGCAATCGCTTGACCGGCACTGTCACCGATATCGTCTACCAGGGCGAGAGCCTGCGCATCTTCCTGGCGCTCGAAGGCGGCATCGCGCTCAGCCTGCGCCAGGCGAGCTACCACCAGGCGTATAGCCGCATTCCGCCGCTCGGGGGCAGCCTCACCGTCACCCTTCACCCCGAGGATACCATCGTCGTGCCGGGGTAGGGGACTGATCCCAGCTTTGTTCAACTGAGAGAAGAAGCCAAAATGTCGTCAGCAGCCTCGTTCAGCAATTTCAAGGTCCTCACCTTCGACGTCGTCGGCACCCTGATCGATTTCGAGACCGGCGTGCTCTCCGCGGTGCGCAGGATCTCCGGCAAGACGCCGGCCGAGCTCAGCGACGACAAGATATTCGAGTTCTACAAGCGCGGCCGCGACCGGCACCATGAGCGCTCGAGCGAGGTGATGTTCCATGTCTACCGCTACGTCGCCAAGGAGCTCGGGTTGCCCGCCGACGACGCCTCCTGCGACGTGTTTCAGCTCGCGGTGCTGCGCTGGGGGCCGTTCCCGGACTCGGTCGAGGCACTCAAGCGTCTGCGTACGAAATTCCGTCTGGTGGCAATGACCAATGCCGACCGCGTCGCACTGTCCTGCTACGCGCATGCGCTCGGCAACCCTTTCGACGACACCGTGTGTGCCGACGACACCGGTGTGGCCAAGCCGAACCCGGAATTCTTCGCCTACAACAAGGGCCGCCAGTCCGCCTTCGGCTACAAGCAGTCCGACATCCTCCACGTCGCGCAGAGCCAGTACCACGACATCGGGATCGCGCGGAAACTCGGCTACAAGGTGTGCTGGATCGAGCGCCGCCAGGGCATCGCGGGCTTTGGCGGCACGCCGGCCGTCGAGACGCTGACCAAGCCGGACTTCCATTTCCCGACCCTGAAGGCGCTCGCCGATGCGGCCATCGGACCGGTAGCGTAGTCGGTGGGCCCGGGCATGACACGGGACTGGAGCGCGCTGCCATCGGCCAATTCGCTGTGGGCCGCCACGGCCGAGCCGGCGCGCGATTTTCCGGTCTTGTCGGGCGAGCATCAGGCCGATGTAGTGATCATCGGTGCGGGCTACACCGGCCTCTCGGCTGCGCACCATATCGCCAGAAGCGGCCTGTCGCCGATCGTGCTGGAGGCGAACCGCCCCGGCTGGGGCGCGAGCGGCCGCAATGGCGGCGTGATCACGGCAAAGTTCCGGCTGTCGTTCCGCGAGATCGACGCCGTGCATGGCCGCGCCATGGCGCGGCGCATGTACGAGATCGCGCATGAATCCACAGACATCGTCGAGGAGCTGGTCTCCGAGTTCGGCATCGCCAGCGCGCAGCTCACCCGCGCCGGCCAGGTCAAGGCCGCGCACAACGAGACCACGCTCCGGGCCGCGACCGACGAGGCCGACTGGATGAAGTGCGAGATGGGTGATGCGGAGGTGCGCATCCTCGACAGACGCGGGGTGCGCGAGGAGACCGGCTCCGACAGCTTCGTCGGTGGCGTGCTCAATCCCGGCTCCGGCGGCATCCATCCGCTGAACTATCTGCGTGGCCTCGCCGAGGGCGTCGCGCGCCGCGGCGTCGGTGTCTTCCAGGAATCGCCGGTGGTCAAGCTCCGGCGCGACAACGGCGGCATCGTCGCGCAGACGCCGCAAGGCACGGTGCGGGCGAAGCAGGCGATCATCGCCACCAACAGCTATTCGGATCTGACCGACGCCACCGCGCACATGCAGCGCACGCTGATCCCGTTCCGCAGCGCCATCATCGCCACCGATAGGTTGCCGCGCAATCTCGCCGGACGGCTGATGCCGACGGGACGCACCTACACCGAGACCAAGCGCATGATGCGCTGGTTCCGCATGGTCGACAATCGGGTGATCTTCGGCGGCCGCGGTGCCTTCGGCAAGCAGGATTCGCAAGCCGCCTTCGAGGCGCTGCGCAAGGCGATGGTCGGCATCTTCCCCGACCTCGCCGAGGTCCCGCTCGCCTACAAATGGTCGGGGCTCGTCGGCATGACGCTGGACTCGGTTCCGCATATCGGCCGGCTCGACGACCGCACCTTGTTTTCGATGGGCTACAACGGCGCGGGCGTCGCGATGTCGAGCCTGATGGGCCGCTATCTCGCCGCGTTCGTGCGCGGCGAGACGCCCGAGGTGGGGCTGCTCGATGCGCGGCGGATGAAGGCCATTCCGTTCTATCCGTTGCGCGAGCCTGCCGTGCGCATGGTCGCCGGCTGGTACCAGTTTCTCGATGCGATCGGACAGTGAGATCTTGTGTGGCGACAGAGGAGGCGAGGATGACGATGAAACGCGATCTTGGAGTTGGCTATGCCCTGTTGGGCGCTTCGCTCGGCGCGATCGCGCTCGGCGGCACCGAGGCCAGCGCCGCCGAGCAGATCACCTTCGTCTCGCAGGGCGGTGCCTATCAGCAGGCCCAGACGGTGGCGATCCTCGATCCGTCCGCCAAGAAGCTCGGCATCACCATCAACCAGGATTCGATTCCCGACGCCTGGCCCGCGATCAAAACCCAGGTCGGCAGCGGCAAGCCGATCTGGGACGTCGTCGACACCCCGACCGGCTATTGCCTGCGCGGCGGCGAGCAGGGGCTGATCGAGAAGCTCGACTTCGCGAAGATCCCCAACGCCGCGGCAATGCCAGAGGCATATCGCAGCCCCTATTCGGTGTCGTACGAGTTCTATTCCAGCGTGCTGGCCTTCAGCCAGAAGACGTTCCCGAAGGACGCGCCGAACAGCTGGGTCGATTTCTGGGACGTCCAGAAATTTCCCGGTCGCCGCGCGCTGCGCAACCATCCGATTGCCACGCTCGAGGCGGCGTTAATGGCCGATGGCGTCGCACCCGACAAGCTCTATCCACTCGACGTCGATCGCGCCTTCAAGAAGCTCGAAGAGATCAAGCCGCACATCACGGTGTGGTGGACCTCCGGCGCGCAGTCGGCGCAGCTCCTCAACGACGGCGAGGTCGACATGGAGATGGCCTGGAACGGCCGCGTCAGCGCGGTTGCCAAGGAAGGCGCCAAGGTCTCCTTCACCTACAACCAGGGCATCTTGCAGAGCACCTCGCTCTGCATCCTCAAGGGCGCGCCGAATCTCGACACCGCGGTCAAGTTCCTCAATGAGGCCGTCGATCCCGTGCATCAGGCCAACCTGCCGCTCCACATCGACTACGGCCCGGGCAATCCGAAGGCGTTCGAGACCAATGTGATCAAGCCGGAGCGCGCCGCGCAGCTGCCGAGCGAGCCGGCCAATGCGGCCAAGCAGGCGCTGATGTCCTACGCCTGGTGGTCGTCGCCGGCGGGCGAGGCGGCCGAGAAGCGCTGGGCATCGTTCATGCAGAAGTAAGACGACCAGAGGGGGCAGTTGAGCGTGAACCGCGCCAGCAGTGACACTGCGCTCCCTCCCACGCTTGCGGGGGAGGGTTGGGGAGAGGGTCTCTCCGCAATAAACACTCCCCAGGAGGAGTGAGCCCTCACCCGCCGCGCTCGTCGAGCGCGTCGACCTCTCCCGCAAGCGGGAGAGGTGCAGCACCCGAGAAGAGCGAGGCAGCGTTGACGAGACAAGTGCCAGATCCATCGCAGAAACATCGGCGCCGCGAGCACCGGCTGATGCTGGCTTTGGTGTCGCCGGCGCTGCTGGTGATCCTGCTGCTGATCGTGCTGCCGGTCGGCTGGCTCGCCTGGCAGTCGATCTACCATGACGGCTTCTCGCTGGAGAACTATCGCCGCGTCTTCACTGAAGACATCTACTGGCGCAGTTTTGCGCTGACCTTCGAGATCAGCCTCGCCGTCACCGTGCTGGCGCTGCTGCTCGGCTATCCCGTAGCCTATCTCGCCAACACGGTGCCGAAAGGATGGAGCATCCTCATCCTGTCGCTGGTCGTGCTGCCGTTCTGGACCAGCGTGCTGGTGCGGGCCTATGCCTGGCTGGCGCTGCTCCAGCGTACCGGCGTGATCAACCAGTTGCTTCGTTATCTTGACGTGATCTCCGAGCCGCTCGCGCTGGTCCACAACACCTTCGGCACCGTGGTGGCGACCGTGCACATCCTCTTGCCGTTCATGGTGCTGCCGCTCTATGCGACCATGCAGAAGATCCCCGCCGACCTGATGCAGGCAGGCGCCAGCTTGGGTGCGAGCCCGTCGCTCACCTTCGTCCGCGTCTTCCTGCCGCTATCGCTGCCGGGCGTGCTCGCCGGCTGCACCATGGTGTTCGTGCTCTGCCTCGGCTTCTACATCACGCCGGAGCTGCTCGGCGGCGGCCGCACGGTGATGGTGTCGATGCTGGTGAGCCGCAACGTCGAGCTCTACAACCAGTTCGGCGCTGCGAGCGCGGTCGCGGTGGTGTTGCTCTTGAGCGTGCTCTTGATCTTCCTCGTCGTCAGCCGCTTCATCTCGCTCGATCGCGTGCTGGGGCAGAAATGATGCGACCGTCGCCCGCCCGGATTGCCCTATACGTGGTCAGCGCGCTGGTGCTGGTCTATCTGATCCTGCCCGTCCTGATCATCGCGCCGATCTCCTTCTCCAGCGCGCGCTTCCTGACCTTCCCGCCGCCGTCCTTCTCGCTGCGCTGGTACCAGCAGTATTTCGCCAACGCCGCCTGGATGCAGGCGACGCGGGTGACGCTGACGGTGGCATTCCTCACCGTCGTGATTGCGACGCCGCTCGGGGTTGCCGCCGCCTATGCCATCAGCCAGTCGAAGCTGCGCATCATGCGCATCATCCACATGGCGCTGCTTTTGCCGCTAGTGGTGCCGATCATCATCACCGCGGTCGGCATCTTCTTCGTTTATGCCAAGGTTGGTCTGGTCGCGACCCTGCCCGGCCTCGTGCTTGCCAATGTGATGCTGGGCCTGCCTTACGTCATCATTTCCGTGCTGGCGGGCTTGCAGAGTTTCGATGCGGCGCAGGAGATGGTGGCACGCAGCCTCGGCATGAACCGTCTGCGCAGCTTCTTCGCGGTGACGCTGCCGCAGATCAAGTCCAGCGTCGTCGCCGGCGGCATCTTCGCCTTCATCTCGGCGATGGACGAGACCATTGTCGCCCTGTTCATCTCAGGCGGCCAGTATCAGCCGCTGACCAAGCGCATGTTCACTGCGTTGCGCGACGAGATCGACCCAACCATCGCCGCGATCTCGACCCTGATGACGGCGGCCTCCTTCATGCTGGTGCTGCTCGCAAGCGCACGACTGCGGAGGAATTCGTAAGGCACCCTGGCGCTTGCGGGAGACGCAATTATTGATCGCGACGATGTAAATGGCATCCTGCCCGTGAAGGCGATCGAGATCGCCAACGATACTGTCTACGGCCTCGGCGCCCATGTGCAGGGCAGGGACATGGATCCGGTGCGGGCGGTCGCCAAGCATCTGGTCCGGTCCGGTCCATCTCAACTATCCTGACTGGGACCCGAACGCACCTTTCGGCGGATACAAGCGTTCCGGTAACGGCAGGCCCTGAGGGTATGGAGGAATATCTCGAGACCAAGGCCGTTCTCGGATTTTATCGATAGAACGTCATCTCCAGGACAACCCTTTCGAAATCAGGCTGCCGACATCGCGCTACCAGAGGCGATGAAGCGGACCGCGCGCGGTCTTGATGACGACATTTCGTTTTGCTGAGATATCGCGCTCGGCAGGCACGTGCTGCTGGAGCATCCAGGGAGAAGGAAGCACGAGATGAAGATGATCAAGGGACCGGCGATATTCCTCGCTCAGTTCACGGCCGATGCGGCGCCGTTCAACTCGTTCGACGCGATCTGCGAATGGGCTGCCTCGCTTGGCTATGAGGGGATTCAGATCCCGAGCTGGGACGGGCGACTCTTCGACCTCAACAAGGCCTCGGAGTCCCAGGACTATGCCGATGAAGTGAAAGGGATAGCAGCCGAACATCGCCTTTCCATCACCGAACTCTCGACCCATCTTCAGGGCCAGCTCGTCGCCGTACATCCGGCCTATGACGCAGCATTCGACGGCTTCGCCGTGCCGGAGGTGCGCGGCAATCCCAAGGGACGCACCGAGTGGGCCGTCGACCAGGTCAAGCGCGCAATTCGCGCCTCAGGGCGCCTCGGGCTCACGGCGCAGGCGACCTTCTCCGGCGCGTTGGCCTGGCCCTATGTCTATCCCTGGCCGCAGCGTCCAGCCGGCCTCATCGAGGCCGCCTTCGACGAGCTCGCCAGCCGATGGCGGCCGATCCTCGACTATGCGGACGAGCACGGTGTCGATCTTGCCTATGAGATCCACCCCGGCGAGGACCTTCACGACGGCGTCTCCTATGAGATGTTTCTCGATCGGGTCAAGGGTCACAAGCGCGCGAACCTGCTCTATGACCCGTCGCACTTCGTGCTGCAGCAGCTCGACTATCTGGACTACATCGACATCTACCACGAGCGCATCAAAGCCTTCCACGTCAAGGATGCCGAGTTCAACCCGACGGGCCGCCAAGGCGTCTATGGCGGGTTCCAGAGCTGGGTCGACCGCGCCGGCCGCTTTCGCTCGCTAGGCGATGGACAGATCGATTTCGGCGCGATCTTCTCGAAGCTCACGCAGTACGACTACGACAGCTGGGCGGTGCTGGAATGGGAATGCGCGCTCAAGCATCCTGAGCAGGGCGCGCGCGAGGGCGCCGAATTCATAAAAAGGCACATCATTCGGGTGACCGAGAAGCCGTTCGACGATTTCGCGGGCTCCGGCGCAGACGACCAGATGAACCGCAAGATGCTCGGCATCTCCTGAGCGAGGAGCAACAAATGGTTATTGAGGCAAGCAGCGGGGGCGGCGGTCATGCTCGTATCCGGCTGGGCATGGTCGGCGGCGGTCAAGGGGCCTTTATCGGCGCCGTCCATCGTATTGCCGCGCGTATCGACGACCAGTTTGTGCTGACGGCCGGTGCGTTGGCGTCGGATCCGGCCCGAGCAAAAGCCTCGGCGCGGGAGCTCGGTATCGCCGACGACCGCGCCTATACCTCTTTCGAAGAGATGGCGAAGGCGGAGGCCGCGCGCTCTGACGGCATCGAGGCGGTCTCGATCGTGACCCCCAATCACCTGCACGCCCCGGTCGCCAGGGCGTTCCTTGAAGCCGGCATCCACGTCATCTGCGACAAACCGCTCACGACGAGCCTCGCCGAGGCGGAGGAACTGGTTGAACTGGTCAGGAAGACGGGCAAGGTCTTCGTCGTGACGCACAACTACACGGGCTATCCCATGGTCCGACAGGCTCGCGCCATGGTGGCGAACGGTGATCTCGGCGAGATCCGGCTCGTTCAGGCTGAATATCTGCAGGATTGGTTGACCGAGCGGTTGGAAGCAAGCGGCCATAAGCAGGCCGCGTGGCGCACGGACCCGATCCGTTCCGGTGCTGGCGGTTGCATTGGCGATATCGGCACCCACGCCTACAATCTCGCCTGCTTCGTCACAGGTCTCGAGCTTGAGGAACTGCTCGCGCAACTTTCGACCTTCGTCGGCGGCCGGCGCCTCGATGACGATGTCCAGATTCTCCTCAAGTGGAAGGGCGGTGCCAAAGGCATGCTTTGGGCGAGCCAGGTCGCGGTCGGCAATGAGAACGGCCTGACGCTGCGCGTCTATGGGACCAAGGGTGGGCTCGAATGGGCGCAAGAAAATCCGAACTATCTCTGGTTCACGCGTTACGGGCAGCCCAAGCAGCTCCTGACCCGCGGCGGTGCCGGGGCCTTGGTCGAGGCGGGCCGCGTCACCCGCGTGCCATCGGGCCACCCCGAAGGATATCTTGAGGGTTTTGCAACGATCT
Organism: Bradyrhizobium sp. 142; assembly: GCF_023074015.1. Taxonomy (NCBI): domain Bacteria; kingdom Pseudomonadati; phylum Pseudomonadota; class Alphaproteobacteria; order Hyphomicrobiales; family Nitrobacteraceae; genus Bradyrhizobium; species Bradyrhizobium sp. 142. Next base: position 13,984 of record NZ_JADPKQ010000130.1, on the reverse strand, counting down.
ATGCTGAGGCAGCGCGCGCCATTCGTGCGGCACAGGCCGGCAAAGCACCGGATCCGGCGGTGATTTTCCCGACCGTCGAGGATGGCCTCGCCGGCGTGAAGTTCATCGACGCCGCGGTGAATTCGTCTGCAAGCAATGGCGCCTGGGTTCGAATGACGTAGATGCCGATGCTTCTGTTGAGCTGGTTCTGTCTCCATAGCGGTGCCGGTCGCGTCTTACGACGCGTTTGACGGCCGGCCATGCTTCAGTCCGACAGGTTCGCAGGCCGGCTTGACACTCACTGCTGATGTTCTCATTATGTTCCATCAAAAGAGTTTCCTCGAAACGTGACGGACGAACGGTCGGATGGCGACGACAGCCACCATCCTCCATGCGGACCTGGACGCCTTTTATGCTTCGGTAGAGCAGCTGCTTGATCCTGCGTTGCGCGGCAAAGCCATCGCCGTCGGCGGCGGAGTTGTACTTGCCGCGTCCTACGAGGCTAAGGCGTTCGGAGTTCGCGGAGGGATGCCGGGACGGCGAGCGCGCGAGCTCTGTCCGCAACTCACATTTGTGAGCGGGCATTTCAAGGAATATCAGCGGCTGGGCGACGCCGCCATCAAGCTGATCGGCGATTTCACGCCTATGGTGGAGCGGATTTCAATCGACGAGGCCTTCGCCGACGTTGCTGGTTGTACCCATCTGTTCGGTCCACCCGACGAAATTGCGAGGACAATCCGCCAACGCGTCCGGGCTGAACTCGGCCTGCCGATTTCGGTCGGCGTGGCTCGCACCAAGCATCTTGCAAAGATTGCCTCGCAAGTGGCCAAGCCCGATGGGCTGGTGGTCGTCGATCCTGACAGTGAGTTGCAATTCCTTCACGATCTGCCGGTCGAGCTGATGTGGGGAGTGGGCCCGGTCACAAAAGCCCGGCTCGCCGAGATCGGCGTGCTCACAATCGGAGACTTGGCGAAGACACCGGGAGGCTCGCTTGAGGGGCTACTCGGTCCTGCGGCAGGAGAGAAGCTTGCAGCGCTGGCGTGGAATCGCGATCCACGCGAGGTCAAGGCTCACCGCCGCGCCCGATCGGCGGGAGCACAATCGGCGATCGGCAGGAAGCCTGCCGAAGAGCGGGTGTTTCGACCAACCCTGCTTCATCTTGCAGATCGAATCGGCACCCGGCTCCGGGCCAAGGGCAGGCCGGGCCGAACCGTGACGGTCCGCGTTCGCTTCGCCGGCCTGAACTCAGCTACGCGCTCGGTAACGCTCGCCGCGCCTATCGCGGCGACCATGATCCTTGCCGAACTCGCCGAGGACCTGGTGCGTGCCGTCCTTGCAGATCACCCTGACGAGAAGACCATTTCGCTCCTCGCGATCTCCGTCTCGCATCTCGAGGAGGACTGGGATCTCGAGCTGGAGCTTCCGCTTGGGCTTCGAGATGAACCGCGCCGCCCCGGCAGCAAAATAGGCCTGGCGCGTTGGGCGGCCGACCGTGCCGTCGATAAGATCCGCGATCGTTTTGGATGGGATGCGATCGGATATGGCTCCGTGGCGCTGGGCATCTCGCGTTCGGTTCCTGACGAGTTTCGCAAGCTCGCCGAAAAGGACTTGTGATGGTCATGGGAAGCTTGCAGTCTGCCCGGTTGGGCTGCTATCGCCTGATGTTGTCCTGGTCAACTTGGACATCAGCCTCATCGGCGACGTACGCGGCATGCCTGAAGTCCCGGATCCTAACGACTTTGCCCGCCGACCAGCCGAGCAGAATGAAGTATTTCGGCTTTGCGCCTAGGGGCGCCATGGGATCGAGCACCAAGATGGCCGGACGGCCCTCGACGAGGCCGGGTACGAGGTGCCAATCATTGATCTTGGCGTAGTTGCCGAAGTAGCGGGACACCTCGGCTTTGCCATCCAGCCGGGACTTGTTCACCAGATCGAGCTTGACGTCCTCGGCAATCATGGTGCGGATCGCATCGAAATCCCGCGCATTGAAATGGTCGACATAGTTGGCAAGCCGCGCGCGGTCGGCTGCCGATAGACGCGGACGCGGCGCATCGTCGGGTTCCTCAGCAAGTTCGCGCAGCCTCGCGCGCCCGCGATGCAACGCGCCCTTTACTGCGGGCAGTCTCCAGTCCATGACATCGCAAATCTCTTGAAGCGAGCAGCCGAGCACGTCCATCAGGATGACGCTTGCGCGTTGGCCAACCGGCAGGCGCATGAATGTGCGCAGGCTGGTCGCGGCGATTTGGCGGCTTGCGACGGTATCGATCTCGTCGACGATCATGTCCACCTCCTGAAGCGAATGCAGTGCCTCCTGCCGGTTGCGACGGCGCAGGAAATCGAGCGCCGTGTTGTGGGCGATCCGGAACAGCCAGGCCTCCGGATTGCGGATCGGGCCGGCCGTGGAGGCCGCCTCCACAGCCTTCATCAGTGCGTCCTGCAACACGTCTTCCCCGTCGATGGCGGATCCGACCATGCGCGCGCAATAGCGGTGCAGCCGCGGTCGCATGGTTAGCAGGACCGCCGGAATGTCGTGTGCTGCGACTTCCTGAGCTGAATTCATGATGCCTCCATCACCAAGCCCTATGGCTCCGCCAGTATGCGATAGTTGCCGACGACGATAGCACTATTACGGGTCGGCGGCTCGGCGCAGCGGTCGCGTAGCCCGCTCTGAAACGCCTGAAAGGCCGCAAGCTTCGGGATCGGTGACGAGTCGTCCTCGACGGTTGTTTCGACAATGTGGATGAAGCTGTTGTCCTCGAGTCGCAGCGTCAAGTAATGCACGCCATCTGGTTGCGCCGTCTTCAGCTCGGCAAACACCGCCTCGACCAACTCGGCATTCTTGTCGGCCATTTCGGGTCTGGTCTTGTAGCGGATCACTGTTCTTCTCATGGTTGCCTCCTCGCCTCGGCCGCAGCACCACTGCGGCTTCTCAACCACGTAGGACGTCTGTCCTGGCCCAAAGGATGCGGTCCGGACAATTCTTTTTGAGGCCGCATCCTGGGGCCCTTTTGCTTCGTCCTCCGTGCGACGGCGCCGTTCGGGCGTCAGGATGGAGTTTACGAGATGCAAGACGCTTCCAAACCCGCGGGGAAGACCTGGGTCTTCGCTCTGACCTCACTCGCCTCGTTCATGATAGCGTTGGATGCCTTGGTACTTACGACGGCGTTCGCAGATATCCGCACCGAGTTCTCAAGCACGGTCGAGACGCTGCAATGGACCGTCAATGCCTACAATCTCGCATTCGCCGTGTCACTGCTGTCCGGGGCCGCGCTCGGCGACCGGTTCGGCCGGCGCAGGATGTTCGCTGGTGGCATCGTGCTGTTTACACTCGCTTCCGCCGCTTGCGCGCTGGCACAGACGGTCGAGTGGTTGATCGCGGCGCGTGCAGTGCAGGGCACCGGGGCGGCCCTGGTGATGCCGCTTGCGATGGCGATCCTGAGCGGTACGTTCGGGCGCGAGGAGCGTGCAAAAGCGCTCGGCATCTTTTCCGGGATTACCGGCTTTGCATTGATCGTCGGGCCTGCGATGGGTGGCCTGTTCACTGAACAACTTGGCTGGCGCTCCATCTTCTGGATCAACCTGCCGATTGGCGCGATCGCAGCCACGTTGGTACGGGCGCGTTTGCGCGAAAGCTTTGGACCGGCCGCAACACTCGACATCATCGGGTTGGCGCTGGTCGCGATTGCGTCACTGGCCTGGGTCTGGAGCCTCATGCGCGGCAACACCGTCGGCTGGACCAGCGCGGAAGTCGTAGGTGCGATTGTCGCTGGTCTCGCCTTCGCGGCCGCGTTCCTGATCTGGGAGTCGCGCGCCGCCGCGCCGATGGTGCCGTTACGGCTATTTGCGTCACGGCCGTTCTCCGCGGCGCTCGCGCTGAGCCTCCTGTTTTATGCCGCGATGTATGGGGTGCTATTTTTGCTGCCGCAGTTCCTGCAAGTGACCCTGCATTTCGGCGCTTTCGGCGGCGGGCTGCGCCTGTTGCCATGGACCGCGACCCTGTTTGTGACCGCCCCAATAGCGGGCGCGGTGGTCGGCAAATTCGGCGAGCGGCCCTTGGTGGTGACGGGACTCATCATGCAGGCCATCGGGCTCGGCTGGATCGCCTTGATCGCCTCGCCCGATGCCAGCTACGGCGCGCTCGTCGTTCCGCTGGTGGTTGCTGGCGTGGGCGTATCCATGGCAATGCCGGCAGCGCAAAGCGCCATCCTGAGCTCGGTCTCGTTGCCTGAGATGGCAAAGGCCTCCGGTATCTTCAATATGGGCCGGTTTCTCGGCGGTATGTTCGGGATTGCTGCGCTGGTTGCCACGTTCGCGGCGAATGGTGCAATGGATAGCCCGGCGCATTTCGCCGATGGTTTTGGGGCAGCGATGACTTTGGCGGCGCTGCTGTCGCTGGCCGGCGCGTGGATCGGCCTTTTGCTGCCCGCTCGAGAATTGGTGTCCACCGCCTCGGCGCCGCAAAGAATAGGGTGAAACGAGCGTGAACAAAACGAAATGGCGCCCACGACGTCGAGCAGTTTCAATGACTGAGAAGTTGGACACTTCGTTCGGGACACAGGTGACGGCCGCTTCGGACGGCCATGATCAGCGAACGTCGGTATTGGTGGTTGCAGGTCCACGATTGAACCTGCGGCGGGATCATCGGTCGAGGGGCAGGGAGGAAAGGGCGGCCTTCTGTTTTGTCATTTGTGGGTGACACCCTCGCTTGATTGGATCTGGTTGGACGTCGGTTGCAGGAGCTAGCTTAAACTGGCCCATGATGGACTGGACTGACCCACGCTAGCTGACGTTGGCGATCCCTGGATGGAATTTGACGAAGCCCCAACCACGAAGCCGATCGAGTGCGCTGAGGTCGCGCGCTCAGTCCCTAAAATCAAAATGCTGAGGTGTAGTGGGTGTCGAATGAACTGGCAGTTCGCGTGCCTTTAGCCAAAGCTCTTGATGCCGTCCGAAGCCTTGGCGAAGGAGGACGGTGTCCATGCACAATGTCTATCTTCTGGAAAGCGAAACTTTCGGCGGTCAGCGCTACATCGGCCTGAAGACGGATCTTAGGCAACGCCTTGCGGATCACAACGCTGGTAAATCACCACACACGTCGAAGTACAACTCCTTGGCGACTGATTACGTATGTGGCCTTTTCCGAGATCGAGAAGGCGCGAGCCTTCGAACGTTATTTGAAGTCAAGGTTCGGGCCACGCCTTCGCGAAAAAGCGGCTCTGGTGAGCCGATGCGAAGACGGACTGCCGGCTTATCCCATCATCTCCCTGACCATCGGCACCACCTTGCGCCCATAAAGCTCGATGCTGCGCATCAGCTTCTCATGCGGCAGCGATCCGGCCGAATACTTCAACTGGAAGCGCGAAATGCCAAGCACCTTTGCGGTTGCCGCGATTTTTCGCGCGACGGTTTCCGGCGAGCCGACATAGAGCGAGCCGTGCTCGGCCTCGCTGACGAATTCGTCGCGTCCCATCGGCGGCCAGCCGCGCTCCTTGCCGATGCGGTCGCGCATAGCCTTGTAGTCGGGCCATAGCTCCTCGCGCGCCTCTTCATCGGTCTCGGCGACGTAGCCCGGCGAGTGCACGCCAATCGGCTTTGCTTGGCGGCCAAATTCCTTGAAGGCGCGGTGATAGAGATCGACGTAAGGCGCAAAACGTGCGGGATCGCCGCCGATGATCGCCAGCATCAAGGGCAGATCGTAATGCGCGGCGCGCACCACTGATTGCGGACTGCCGCCGACACCGATCCAGGTCTTCAGCGTGCCGTGCTCGACCGGCGGATAGACGCGCTGGTCCTTCAGCGGCGGACGCAGCTTGCCTTCCCAGGTCACGGGCTTTTGCGACAGCAGCGCGATGAACAGGTCGAGCTTCTCCTCGAACAGCGCCTCGTAAGCCCGCAGATCGAAGCCGAACAGGGGAAATGATTCGGTGAATGAGCCGCGGCCGAGGATCACCTCGGCGCGTCCGTTCGACACCGCATCGAGCGTGGCAAAGCGCTGGAACACGCGGATGGGATCGTCCGAGCTCAGCACCGTCACGGCCGAGCCGAGATGGATGCGTTTGGTGCGCGCCGCGATCGCGGCCAGCACGGTCTCGGGCGAGGAGATCGCGAAATCGGCGCGGTGATGTTCGCCCAACCCGATGAAGTCGAGGCCGAGCTCGTCGGCCAGCACCGCCTCATCGACGACGTCGCGGATCACCTGCGCATGCGCAAGCATGGCGCCGGAGGCATCCCTGGTAACGTCGCCAAAGGTATCCAGTCCGAATTCGAGCGGTGCGGTCATCGATCAGGTCTCTGCGGGGAAGATGGCTGAGACTTAAGGGATGACCGCTTTACCACAAGGCGGCTTTCGGAAATGCTCGGTTTCCGTTTTACCGCCACATCCCGCGCATCCGCGCGCCGATGTCGACCTTCGGGCCTTGCGCCGCGGAGCGCGCCGCGCCGGCGGCGGCCTTCGGCCAGGCGGTGCGCTCGAACAGATAGACCAGCTGCTCCGGGATGAAGCGGGTGCGCGAGGCATAGACGTGGCGGTCGCCCTTGGCGGCCTGGCCGTGGGTGAAGAAGCGCTGCGGCACGACGAGGTGCAGATCGTCCTTGGCGCGCGTCATCGCGACATAGAGCAGCCGGCGCTCTTCCTCGAGCTCGGCGCTGGTGCCGGCGCCGAGATCGGAGGGCATGCAGCCGTCGACGACGTTGAGCACGAATACCGATTTCCACTCCTGCCCCTTGGCGGAGTGGATGGTAGAGAGGATCAGATAGTCCTCGTCGCGGAGCGGAGGTCCGGATTTGTCGCTGGTCGCATCCGGGGGGTCGAGCGTGAGCTCGGTCAGGAATTTTTCGCGCGAAACGTAGCCGCTCGCGATCTGCTCGAGCTGCATGAGATCGGCGCGGCGCGTCTCGGAATCCTCGTGGATGCGATCGAGATGCGGCGCGTACCACAGCCGCACGCGTTCGAGATCGGCCGGCCATTCCGAATAGCGCAGGTTCTCGACCGTGCGGACGAAGTCGGCCCAGTCCGCGCCGGTGCGCGGCGGCGTCGGTAGCTGGCCGAGCGCGTGCAGCGGGTCGGGGCTCTCTGCCATCTGGTCGAGCACGCGCTGCGCGGTCGCAGGGCCGATGCCCGGCAACAAATGCAGGATGCGAAACCCCGCGACGCGGTCGCGCGGATTTTCGGCAAAGCGCAGCAGCGCCAGCACGTCCTTGACATGTGCGGCGTCGAGAAACTTCAGCCCGCCGAACTTCACGAACGGGATGTTGCGGCGGGTCAGCTCGATCTCCAGCGGTCCCGAATGCGACGACGTCCGGAACAGCACCGCCTGGTGCTTGAGCAGTGCGCCTTGCTCGCGATTGGCCAGCACCTCCTCGACGATGTAGCGGGCCTGGTCGGCCTCGTCGTGCACGGTGACGAGCTGCGGCTTTTGCGTGGAATTGCGGTCGGTCCAGAGGTTCTTGGTGAAGCGCTCGCGGGCGAGACCGATGACGCCGTTGGCCGCCGCCAGCACGGTCTGGGTCGAGCGGTAATTGCGGTCGAGCGTGATGAGCTCGGCGCGCGGCGAAAAGTTTTGCGGGAAGTCGAGGATGTTGCGCACGGTGGCGGCGCGGAACGAGTAGATCGACTGCGCATCATCGCCGACCACGGTCAGCCCGCGTCCGTCAGGCTTCAGCGCCAGCAGGATCGAGGATTGCAGGCGGTTGGTGTCCTGGTACTCGTCGACCAGCACGTGATCGAAGCGGCCGCCGATCTCCTCGGCGATCAGCGCATCGCTCATCATCTGCGACCAGTAGAGCAGGAGGTCGTCGTAGTCGAGCACGTGCTGGGCCTGCTTGGCCTCGACGTAAGATGCGAACAGGCTTTTCAGCTCGGCGGCCCAGCCGGCGCACCAGGGATAATGCTGGCCGAGCACCTTCTCGATCTCCATCTCGGCATTGACGCAGCGCGAGTAGATCGAAAGACACGTGCCCTTGGCGGGAAAGCGGCTTTCTGTCTTCGACAGGCCGCGCTCGTGCCGGACCAGGTTCATCAGGTCGGCGGAATCCTCGCGGTCGTGGATGGTGAAGGACGGGTCGATACCGATCCGCTCGGCATATTCGCGCAAGAGCCGCGCGCCGATGCCGTGGAAAGTGCCGGCCCAGCTCAAGGCGTCGCGCATGATCGCGGCATTGTTCTCGCCGAGCACTTTTCGGGCAATGCGCTCGACCCGGCCGGCCATCTCGGCCGCCGCGCGGCGCGAAAACGTCATCAAGAGGATGCGGCGCGGATCTGCGCCCGCGACGATCAGATGAGCGACGCGGTGGGCAAGCGTGTTGGTCTTGCCGGAGCCGGCGCCGGCGATGACGAGCAGGGGGGCGCCCACGGTCGACCCTTCGGCCACGCCATGCTCGACGGCGCGGCGCTGCTCCGCATTGAGCGTGTCCAGATATGTCGCCACGAATCGCCCCGGTGAAAGATCGAGCGTCGGCGATTTGCTTGCGAATCGCAATGCGGCTGGACGGAACCGAATTTAGGACTTAGGGGAGAGACGGACAAAAAGTTCCAGTCCGCGAAGCTTGCCAGGAATGCCCGAGCTCAAGCCCGACCAGTTCGAAATGCGGCGGCTGGAGTCGCTCAGCAACACCATTTTCGGCGTCGCCATGACGCTGCTCGCCTATGACCTGCCCAAGGCGGCTGTATTCACCGGCGCGCCCGATTGGAACGATCTCGCCCGGGTCTATTCCGGCAAGCTCGCCGGTCTGGCGCTCAGCTTCATCATCGCCGGCGTGTTCTGGATCAGCCACCACCGCCGGCTGGCGCGCCAGCCCCTGGGCAGCCGCGGCACGGTGGTCCTCAACCTGTTCTTCCTGCTCTCGATCGTACTGCTGCCCGTGACCAACGGCCTCTACACCAATTATGCCATGAGCAGCGCGGTCGCCGTGCTCTATGGCCTGCATTTGACCGCCATCGCCGGCCTCAATGCCTGGCTGTGGTGGAGGATTTTGGGCGGCTGGCGCCACGAGATCATGGCGTCGCTGTTTCCGCTGCTGGTGTTCATCCCGGGCACGATCGTCGCGGTGTTTGCGCCGCACGTCGCGCCCTTCGTGTGGTTCATCGCCTTCGGCGGGCTCCTAATCCAGCGCTTCTATGCCGCGCCGACCGGGGCGGACGCGTAGGCCCGGTCATCCATCCGACGGCGTCGCGCCGAACCCATCCGCTGGCACGTAAAGCTTGACCGGGCGGATTTCGTAGACCGCAGTCGGATTGACCTGACGCAGCGTGCGCGCCGCCGCGATTGCCTCTTCGTCCGTGTCGTATTCAACGAGGTGGAAGCCGAGGAGCTGCTCCTTGGTCTCGGCAAACGGGCCGTCCAGCACCATTCCTGCGCCGGGGCCACGCAAGGTGCGGGCCTTTCGAGTCTCATCCAGACGGGCGGCCGGCCCAAAATGTCCACTCGCCCTCAAGGGCGCTTGAACCTCGATGACTTTGGCCACGACCGCGGCGTCCTGCTCCGGCGTCCACGACAAAATCTCATCTTCCACATGGTAGGCCAGGATGGCGTAGAGCATCGTCACCTCGTTCATTTTTGTTGTCGCAAGTCCAAAGGACGTATCACCGCGCCCGCTGCCGACCAAGCCGGAACACGAAATATTGCGCCGCCACGGCGCGACGAAACCGTCCCGAAACTCGATTGCCGGCCTCTGGCGTGAACGCCGTGGGACGGGGCCACGACTGATGACCACCAAGAACACTGGAGGCGGCAATGTCGGGTCACACCATCAAGATCATCTGCGATGCGCGTCGGGCGGGACAATCGGAGCCTGCCGATCTACACGACCATGCCGCATCACCGCTATTACGGCAGCTCCGCCGAGAAGGGCGGCGAGCGCATCGCCGAAAGCCGACGCGGCAAGCGCCCGCGCTCGCCTAACGTCTGCGGCTTCTGACCTTTCGCGCGACCAACGGTTGCCGCGCGTCACATTCCGCTCAGCACCTGCTTGATCAGGGTTTCCCGCAACCGGGCGAGTTCGCCGCTCGCGTCCATCTGCTCGATCACCCTTCCGACTTTCGGCACGAGATCGCGATGCCGTTCGTGCAAATGGTGGTAGATGCTGATGCGCTCGAGCGGCGGGGAGAGCGGATGGATCCTGACCTCTAGATTGAGTTTCCTTACCGCAACCAGCCCGCTGAAGAGGTCGGTGACCATCACGTCGAAGCGGTCGGCATCGAGCATCTTGACCATGTTCTCCAGGCTGGTGGTCGCCGTGACGCGCGTCATGCCGCGCGTACCGGCTTCCGACGAGCCGACGCCGCGCACGATGCCGATGCTGTAGTCGCTGATCGAATCCCAGCCGGCGACGTCGAAATGCAGTTTCGTGGTGAAGACGGCGGGCTCGATGTAGTTGATCGCAGGGGTCACCTGGATCAGCGTCGGGTAGTCGCGCGAGAGCGTTCCGATCCGCCGGATCTCGCCGTCGACCTCGCCGGCGCTCGACAGCGCGAGCGCGCGCTTGCCGGGGACGTCCTCGAATTCGAGCTTGATGTTCAGCCTGGCATAGACCGCGCGCAACATCTCGCCGCCGACATATTGATCGGGGATGTCGGCGATGCGCGCCAGCCGGATGACCTCTTGCGCCTGCGACGGGCCGGCTGCGAGCAGCGACAGGCAGACCACGACTATCCGCCACATGACCCGTCTCCTCGGGCGTGCCCTGCTACCGCTAGATTCGGCTGCCGCGCGATCTACGGGAAGATGGCACCTGCGCCGGGCCGCAACGCTCACAGCGCGCTCCCGCCGTGCGGGCGGCTCCGGACTTTCACCGATGTCATTCTAGCACGCGAGGTGGTAGTTTGCCCGGGAATCCTGCTGCTGGGCGCAAGATATGACCCCGCCGACCTCAAGCCGCCCATGGGCCGACAGGATCGCCGCGCGCATTGCGTGCTGAGGCCGAGTCTCAACAGTTGAATTTGTTCGAGGCTGCGATCGGCAGGCCGAGCAGGGTGTCGCCATTTTCGGGGACTTGGTGCATGGGCAACGCAGGTAACGAGGATTCCAAGCGCCGCCGTGCCATTGCGCCAGCGACTGAGAAGCAGGATTTGACCGGCATCGGCGCCGTGCTCGCGCCCACGATGTTGGCGGCGCTCCTGTCACGGATCTTCAACTGGTTGCGCAGTGGCGTCGGGCCCCGCCTGCTTGCCGCCGTGCTGCTGTTCTCATCGGTCGTGACGCTGACGCTGACCGCGCTTCAGCTCTACTTGGATTACAATCGTGAGGTCGGTCTCATCGAGACGCGGCTCGACGAGATCGGCCGCAGCACCACGGGCAGCCTCGGAGAGAGCCTGTGGAATCTCGACCAGAACCAGCTCAAGCTGCAGCTCGACGGCATTCTGCGGCTGCCCGACATCCGTGCGGCAGAGGTCCGCGAGATCGCCAATCGGCCCAATCCGATCCGCGTGGAGGTCGGCGAGCGAAGTACCCGTTCGGCCATGATCCGGGAATTTCCGCTGACCACCATGGTGCAGGGGACCTCGCGCGCCATCGGCACGCTTCGGGTCGAGGCGACGCTGACCGACGTCTATCAGCAATTGCTGAACAGGGCCCTCGTTATTCTGGCAAGCCAGGCGGCCAAGATGTTCCTCGTCTCCCTGTTCATCATCTACATGTTTCATCTGCTCGTGACGCGGCATCTCGTCGCGATCGCAGAGTTCGTCGGCAAATACAGCCTCGGGCGGCCGCCGCCGCCTCTGCGCCTGGAGCGCCGGCCGCCCGACGATCCCGACGAGCTGGACAAGGTGATTGATGCCTTCAACGCCATGTGCGCCAACCTCGAACGTGCCTATGGCCAGCTGCGCGAGGTCAACGGAAATCTCGAGCGTGACCTGAAGATCCGCCGGCGCGCCGAGGAGGAAGCACGCGCGAGCGAGCAGCGCTTCCGTGACTATGCCGAGACCGCATCCGACTGGTTTTGGGAGACCGGACCGGATCACGTGTTCACCTACATATCGGACCGGGCCGATGCCTTCGGCATGGACCACCGGGCCCTGATCGGCAGGCGTCGTTCGGACGCAGCCTTCGACCGCGATGCCGAGCCGCAGAAATGGCGCAGTCACCTGGCGACGCTGGATTGTCACGAGCCGTTCCGGAAATTCGAGTATCGCGGCCGCGATGCGGCCGGACGCGTGCGCCATTTCAGCGTCAACGGCCAGCCGGTGTTCAGCGCCGACGGACGCTTCATGGGCTATCGTGGTTCGGCCACCGATCTCACCGAGCAGCACGAGACGGAGGAGCGGCTTCGCCAGTCGCAGAAGATGGATGCGATCGGCCAGCTCACCGGCGGCGTCGCGCATGACTTCAACAACGTGCTCACCGTCATCACTGGCACCATCGAGATCATCCAGGAGGGGCTGGCGGACAAGCCCGACCTCGCCGCGATCGCCCAGCTCATCGACGATGCAGCGGCGCGCGGCGCGGAGATCACCTCGCAGCTCCTGACCTTTGCGCGTCGCCAGCCGCTGGAGCCGCGCGAGATCGACGTCAACGCGCTCGTGGTCGAGACGGCGAAGCTGTTGAAGCCGATCCTGGGCGGAAACGTCGAGATCGTGACCCGCTTCGTGGACGACGCCTGGTCGGCGATGGCCGATCCGTCGCAGCTGTCGTCGGCGATCGTCAATCTCGCCGTCAATGCGCGCGATGCGATGCCGGGCGGCGGCAGGCTGACGCTCGAGACCGCAAACTGGGAATTCGACGGCGCGGACGGTGCCGGTGACGGCGACGCCACACGCGGTGCCTTCGTCATGGTCGCGGTGGCCGACACCGGCCACGGCATCCCGGCCGACATCCGCGACCGCGTGTTCGAGCCTTTCTTCACCACCAAGGGGGTCGGCCGCGGCACCGGACTTGGCCTCAGCATGGTCTACGGCTTCGCCAAACAGAGCGGCGGCACCGTTGCGATCGAGAGTGAGGAGGGCCGCGGCACCGTGATGCGGCTGTTTCTGCCGCGATCGGCGGGCGGGGCGCCGGCCAGGACCGGGACGGTGCAGGCGCCGGCGGCGGCACGCGGGCACGAGACGATTCTCGTGGTCGAGGACGATCCGCTGGTGCAGGGCTATGTCATCGCCCAGCTCGGCAGCCTCGGCTATCGCACGCTCGCAGCCGGCGACGGCGCAACCGCGCTGGCGCTGGTGGAGCAGGGCGCCAAATTCGATCTGTTGTTCACCGACATCATCATGCCCGGCGGCATGAATGGGCAGGAATTGGCCGCGGCCGTGCGGCGCCTCCGCTCGGGGATGAGGGTGCTCTACACGTCCGGCTATACCGACAACGCCCTCGACCACGAGGGCCATCTCGATCCCGGTGTGGCGTTGCTGAGGAAGCCGTACCGGAAGTCGGACCTGTCACTGAGGATCCGCGAGGTGCTCGCTGGCGAACTGCCCGCCTGAGCAGCACGCACGATGCCAACGAAAAGGCGCGGCGGGGAGGCCCCGTCGCGCCCGATTTTCTGCTCGCTGGTCCAGGGCTGAGAGCGCCCCGATGCCAAGCCCTTTTCAAAAGCTTAGCGGGCGATCCCAGCGAGGTGACAGCGCTTGGTAAAAGACACTGGATCACCTCCTTTCGTTGGTTTCGGAAGATTTCAATATAGGCGGCAACGCCGCTCTTGTTAAGGGGAGGCGGTCTAGGGAGGAACTAGTATCTCGTCACAGTGATTATGACTCTTTGGGAGTGGCGGGATAGGAGCCTGCCATTTTGGCGCGGGCCTTGTCTGTTGTGAACATCCATTTGATGCGGGAGCGGGCGGCGTTTCGTTGCCGTTCCCAGGCAGTGATCTCGCGGCGCAGTCGCTTGGGGTCGTCGATCCTGCGATCCAGGCACTGGCCCCGCAGGACGCCGATCTCGATTTTGACCATGTTGAGCCAGCTGGCGTGCTTGGGAGTGTAGTGGAACTCGAGTCGTCGCAATATCCGCCTGGCTTCGGCGGGCGGGAACGCCTGATACAGGGCGCCGGCGCAGTGGGTCGATAAATTGTCCTGAACGACCCG
>NZ_JADPKQ010000171.1:0-6859 GCF_023074015.1 Bradyrhizobium sp. 142 | reverse complement strand
GACGCGAGTGGTCAACAATTTGCATCGGCGTGCCAAGGCATTCGGCTTTGTTCTCCAGCCCTTGGAGCCGAAAGTAGTTGCTGCCGTTTCTTAGGAATCATTCTCCAGCGTCAGCTCTCCGATCTTGGCATGCAGCGACTTCACATCGACTGCGGGCGCGGCCGGCGGCCCGCCCCCTGGTCCGAAAATCCCGGAAGCATTGCCCTCAAGCTGCGATTTCCACGCCGTAATCTGATTGGGGTGAACGTCAAAATGCTCGGCCAGTTGGGCTATCGTCCGATCGCCTTTGACGGCGGCCAGAGCCACCTTCGCCTTGAAGGCCGGTGAGTGATTCCGGCGTGCTCGTCTGCTCATCGTCTCTCCTGATTCGCGGGCCTATCGTGCCCGTCGTCAGGCAGAAACTCCACTTAACGTCCTGTGCAGATTTCCGGAGCCGGCTCTCTTCCTTGTGCCCTCGTCAACGGGCCTTGCCTATCGCCGATGCGAGCTGGCGTGGGTTAATGGAGAGGAGCTAGGGGTCACATTCTTGAAGGATGAACGCAAACAGCTACGACGCGCTCCTGTTGCGCCCGGACGCTGACCGGACCGAACGTCGCAACAGATCTTTGAATTGCGAGCATCGAAGAAGAGGCCGCTTCTCCCGGTCGGCAGCAGAGGCTGCTTAGGATCCCGCGGATCTTCACGGCTTCCTAAGCTGCATCGCGGTCTCGCTGCGCGATTCGGCTCAGCCGGCCCTCCTCCTGGTGGCGGCATTTAGGGCAGGTGAAACGAATCTGCTGCACGGCGTTACTTGGTTTCGAGAGGCTCGCAGCCATAGGCCATGAGCCGCAATGGGGGCATTTCACCAACATGGAAGACGTTTCGATCATGACGCAGACCGGCGCGGGCGAACTCAGGCCAATAGGCGACTTCGGCGAAGCGGCCGCCAACTTGGGCGGCCTACCGCATGACAAAGGCGCTTGTAAGAGCCATCGCAACGAGCACGGCAGCGCCCAACATCGCGATGCCAAGCCAGATGCGCGCCTGGATTGAATGGGAATTAACGTGAGGTTCGTCAATCATGCCGGCGCCCCTTTCGTCTCTAACGGCTCTTGATCTTCTCGCCGTGCAAACATCTGGCTAAGGACGGCGAACCGCCGCAAAGACCGCGTTGTGCTGCGACGCTCGTAAACGCCCTTGAGATCTCGGTCAGTTGTTCGTCGATGCGGGAGTACCCCAAATGCGGCGTTCTCAAATGAAAGAGCCAGCGAATGAGGCGGCGTTAGTTTCTCGTCAGGACGTCTGGCGCGCTTTTCCCAGCGCCTCCGGATCAATCTCTGGTGTCTCTTCAATGCGGTCCTTTAGGTCGGCCGCGCGTTGTACGAGCCTAGCGGCGACGCCAGGATTTGAAGTTGCTTTTGCCATTTTGAGGAGCGTGGCCGCCGCCTCACGCGCGAAAAACTGAAATCTAGGCACGTCTAGGAATTCCGTTACTTTTCCCCCGCATGGAATGATTCAGAACAAGGGAGTCCGTTCCACAGCGACGTTAAAATACACAAAAGTTAAAGGGCCCCAGCTCGGGGCTGGCGTAAGTTGAGGTCCTTTTCCGTCGGGTTGTCGAGGCGTGATCCGGAACAACAACCCGAAACTATTGCCGTTCCCAGCGCCGATCCATCCCCAACAGATCGACAATTTGCTTCCGAGCATCGACTGACGCTTTCATTCAGACCGTGCCCCAGCTCCCCTCGCCCGGCCGCGACCATCCGGCTGGTCGACTGCGGCGATGTTCGGGTCGGCAGCATCGGCCTGCGCTCTGGCAACCCGACCGAGAGCGATCCATGGCAATGGCGAATTCAATAACTCAAATCCCGGATCGAGGACGAGCTTGTTCGCGCAAAAGGCTAATGCGGCACGGCCTAGCTCGCCAGAAACGCAAAGACGCACGTTGCGCTCCGCACGGCATCGCCAACCCTGACAATGCCGCTCTGCAGGAGCAGTAAAGGTCGGAGCGGTAGATCAGCCAAGAGCCTATGCCGACGTTTACCTTCCAAATCGATAGCCTCTACCGTGAAGACTTCCAGCTGGTCCTGAGGACTCGCGGAAAACGCATGCTTGCAAATGCACTACTACGCGGCATGACCGATTTTGCCCGCGGCATCTGCATCGATATCGCTCCGTCTGAGCAGGTAATCGAGACCACCGGCGCGATACCAGCGATAACCATAGCCTTCGAGCAGTAGCGCGTGCCGGCCCTGCGGATTGGCGCGGCTGTGGTCTTCAGTCAACAGATTGACCAAGAGGTTGGCAGCCTTGCCGGAAAGTCCGACCGCGAAGGAGATCTCGCGCGGCTTCTCGTCGAGATTATGCACGAATAGCACCGAGTTATTGCGCCAGTCGTAGCGGATTACCAGCACGGCCGGGTCACGCGTCGCGATCACCTTGAAATCGCCCCAGCCGACTTCCGGGACTTCCTTGCGCATCCGAATGATGCGTTCCGTCCAGTTCAGCATCGAATTGGGATCGCGCCGTTGCTTGGCCGCGTTGACATGTTCGTATCCGTACGGCCCCGTGTCGATCACAGGCGTGCATGGATGATCGCTTTCAGTGAAGCCGGCATGCGGTTCGGTTGACCATTGCATCGGCGTGCGCGCGCAACCTCGCTCGGCCAGATCCAAATTGTCGCCCATCGCGATCTCGTCGCCGTAGCGAATGACTGGCGTTCCCGGCAGCGTGCACATCAGACTGTAGGCGAGCTCGAGTCGCCGCCGGTCACCCCCGAGCATCGGCGCAAGCCGCCGCCGGATACCGCGGTCGTAAAGCTGCATGCTCTTCTCAGGAGCGAACGCTTTGAACACTGCCTCGCGTTGCACCTGCGTCAGGCGGCCGAGATCGAGCTCGTCATGGTTGCGCAGGAACAGGCCCCATTGCGCGGTCGCCGGCCGCGGCTTGGTCGCCGTCAGCGATTTCGCAAGCGGCCGCGAGTCCGCGGAGGCGAGCGCATAGAACAGATGCTGGTTGACGTGAAAATTGAACATCATGTGCATCCGGTCGCCGTCGCGGCCGAAATATTCCATGTCGGTTTCCGGCAATACGTTGGCTTCGGCGAGGATGATGGCGTTGCCCTGCCGCCATTGCAGGAATTCGCGAAACGCGCGGAGCATGTCGTATTGCTCAACGGGCTTGCGCACCTTAGCGCCCTTGGTTGCGATCACGAACGGGACAGCATCCATGCGAAATCCAGAGACGCCAAGCTGGATCCAGAAACCCATGACCTTGAGGATCTCGGCCTGCACATACGGGTTCGAGGTGTTAAGGTCAGGCTGGAAGTCGTAGAAGCGATGAAAATACCAGGCGTCGGCTTTCTTGTCGCGGGTCCACGTCGATTTCTGAACGCCGGGAAACACCATTCCTTTGCCGGCATTTGCGGGTTTCCTGTCGGACCAGACGTACCAATCGCGATAGGGCGAATCCTTGTGACGCCGCGCCTGACGAAACCATGAATGCTGGTCGGATGTGTGATTGACGACGAGATCGATGATGACGCGAATACCGCGCTGGCGGCAGCCATGGGTAAATTCGACGAAGTCACCGAGTGTGCCGTATCGCGGATCGACGCCGTAATAATCCGAAATATCGTAGCCGTCGTCCCGGCCGGGCGAGGGCTGGAACGGCATCAGCCAGATCGCTGTGATACCGAGCCCATGCAGATAATCCAGCCGCCGCAACAGCCCTTTGAAATCGCCGATGCCGTCGCCATTGGAATCCATATAGGTGCCGACGGAAAGGCAATAGAAAACGCCATTCTTGTACCAGAGGTCGTCGATCAAAGGCTGCCTCGTTGGTCCACCCGGATGCCTTGGCGGCCACGGGACAATCATTGGGCAGTCAATGGGTTCCGCGCGAACAGTCCCGCCCGCGCAAGCTTTGAGGGTCGAACAACCATCTTCGGGCGACGCATTGTTTCGAAGTGGGCTTCGTCGTTGATGCGCCTCGCGGTTGGCAAAAACAGTCGCCGCGGGGAGAACTAATGGCGAGATCCCTTGGACCGAGTTATGCGCGAGTTCTGGACACCGCGCGGCTCGAGAGAGGACGCGTGCGTATAAGCGTGTAGCGGCGCGAACAAATTGGGGCGCCAATCTCGGCGTTTTTTTATCTTATAATTGGAGGAAATCGCATGGACTGGAACCAAGTGGAAGGAAACTGGAAAGAGGTCAAAGGCAAGGTCAAGGAGAAATGGGCCAAGCTGACGGATGATGATCTAACTGAGATCAATGGCAAGCGCGATCAACTCGAAGGCAGCCTGCAGAAGCGGTACGGCTATGCTAAGGATCAAGCCCGCAAGGATGTTGATACTCGGATTTCGACATTGCCGTAAGCAGGTCTGAAACGCCCGATTTGTGAGCCGCGCTGGGTTCGGTGTCGCGTTGCAGCATGTCGTATCTCCGCCGCCGTTTTTCAAAGCGAAGTCATGGTCTGCCGCCTGAACGCGGCACGCCATCGAGAATGGCAAGGATGGACAATCTTAACAAGAAGGGACAGGCCGACCGCAGCAAGATCAATTTGAGTGAAGATTACGAGGCCAAGCACAGAACGAAGACGCAACTGCAAAAGGCGATCGATAAGCTTGGAAATTCCGCCGTATCCGTCCGCAAGGAATTGAAAGGGTAACCGAACCGCGCGGTACCGCGCGGTCGAGGCGGCCTGCGGCTTTATTTCTATGACCAAAAGAGATTGTCCGGTTTGCGAAGGGTACCGCGTGGGGCTGCGGGAACCGCAACCAGCACGCGTGACGCCGAAAAAAGATCGAGAGCCCAGTTGCTCGCATGAGGCTTGGAACGATCACTATCGTCAAACGTTTGGGGGGTGACCGCAAATCTTGAGGATGATTGGACCATGATGAAAACAGTTATTGTATTAGGCGCTCTGCTTATTGCGACGTCAGTCTTGGCGCAAACCGACACAAAGAAGTCGCCGGGAGCTTCCCAGTATGCACCCGGACAACAGATGCAGGACCCCAACGCCAAGTCCACGGCACCGGGCGCTTCTGAGTATGCTCCAGGCCACCAGAAGGATACCACGGCGGGGCCGGGCCATTCTGAAAGCGCGCCGGGTCAGCAATCGACCACAGGATCGAGCTCCAACACGGGTACCAAGAAGTAAGTCAGCGAAACAGATTGAGGAATGGGACCCGGTCCAAAGGCCGGGTTTTACTTTTCGTTCAACGACGGTTCATGAGCGTTACCCGCGGCGACTCCGAAATGGGATGCAACACGACAACGCGGGCCGAGGCTTCATCATCGCACGCCGTCGCAAACGAAAAACGGGTGAATTCCGTAGTTCCTAGCTTGAGGAGCCGGCCGTGAGCACCAGATGAGTGTCAAGGCAGCAAGAAAGCGGATCCGGCAGAGGCATCGCAGAAGACCATTTATCGTCCCGCAAGGGTGACAGTCTTGGCAGAGAAGTGTCGGCCAGCCGCCCGCAAACGCCGTGCGTTGTCAAGAAGGAAATGACGACCTGCGAAACCTACGGCAATGACTATGATAAGGCCTTCAGGTGGTGATGAACGGCGAGATGCACACCATTCGACAGCTTTGAGTGCGCAATTCATGCCTTGGCACCGATGTGCGAGATTGCGGAACGCAAGGTCTCGAAAAGGACAGTACCTACTATTGTTACGACCACTGCGCCCAAGGGGAAGGCGTGCCCGATCTCCGCGATCGTCTGTAAAGCGAGGAATAGCTCTGCGGCGATTGTAAGAGCTGACACGCCGAGGCGGTCGCCGGCCAGTTTGTCGAGCCTCATGCCAGTTATTCGTTGCCAGCAATCAGAAACCTTGCAAGGCCAGATCGGCCAGATCGTGGCACGCATTAACGCGATATCATCAAGGGTGTCGAAGAAGCTGCACGTCATCCTGTCCACTGCTGATCTTGTTCTTGCCCTTCCATCGGCCGCACGTACTGCCACATGAACGGGAATGCTTTCGCGATGAACGGAGCCGTATCGGGACGGACGACACCGTCCTAGCATTACAGTTGCTTTGTTTGCAGACTTCTGAATCCATGGGCAACCATGATTCGAATGTCGTGGGCGCGGGCCGCGTCGGTTGAGGAGACGCTTGCGTTGTGGGCGGCGTCGCTTCGAGAGATCAAGCAGCGGATACGTCCGTTGTTCACGCAAGAGCGTGTGGCGACGAATGCAGGCCTGTTCCTGGAAGGTCTGCTCGGAGATGAGCAGCGCAAGACCGGTTGGATGCGCGCGGAGGCGGCTGGCGATCCTGGCCCATGGCGGCAGCAGGCGATCCTGGGTCGCGGGGATTGGGACGCTGATGCCCTGCGCGATATCGTGCGCGACTATGTCATCGAGCACTTGGCGGATGACGATGCGGTGCTGGTGATCGACGAGACCGGCTTTCTCAAGCAGGGTAAGGCCTCGTGCGGAGTGGCGCGGCAATACACTGGTTCGGCAGGGAAGATCACGAACTGCCAGATCGGCGTCTTCGCTACCTACGTTTCGCGTCATGGTCATGCGTTCATCGATCGCGCGTTGTATCTTCCGAAGGAATGGACCGACGATCCAGATCGTCTGGAAGCCGCCTATGTGCCTGCCGATGTCGGCTTTGCGACCAAACCAAAGCTTGCGACGAGAATGATCGCACGTGCGATAGCCGCGTCTGTACCATTCAAGTGGGTTGCCGGTGATACGGTCTACGGTGTTGGCGACATCGAACAGCAACTACGTCGGGCAGGCAAAGGCTACGTGCTTGGGGTCAGCAGCGCTCATGTGTTTCGATCCTGGGGCAAGCGACCGCCGGTCGCCGGTACGGCCGCGGACCTCGCCCGGACGCGGCGCCCGTCCGACTGGAAGCGCCTGTCGGCGGGAG
>NZ_JADPKQ010000310.1:0-6871 GCF_023074015.1 Bradyrhizobium sp. 142 | reverse complement strand
AGCCGCCCAAGGCGACCTTTGTCACGAGGCTTCAGATCAGCCGGTTACCCAACCAACCTGCTCGTCAGCTACCAGACTTATCGACAATTATCCGGGTGGATTCCTCCTCCACTGGTGACACGCGCCCTTCGGGGCACACAGCGTAATCCGGGATCGTGTCACAGCAGGAGAGACTTTCCCGGATTACGCTGAACGCTCCATCCGGGCTACGGAATTACACCCGAAAATGCTTGCTCAGCTTCAGCCCCTGCGCCTGGTAGTTCGAGCCGATACGCTGGCCGTACATGGCGTCGGGGCGCGCCAGCATCTTCTCGTAGACGAGGCGGCCGACGATCTGGCCGTGCTCGAGAATGAAGGGCACTTCGCGCGAGCGCACTTCGAGCACGGCGCGCGATCCCTGCCCACCGGCGCCGGCGTAACCGAAGCCGGGATCGAAGAAGCCGGCATAGTGCACGCGGAATTCGCCGACGAGCGGATCGAACGGCACCATCTCCGCGGCGTAGTCGGGCGGCACCTGCACGGCTTCCTTGGAGGCGAGAATGTAGAACTCGCCGGGATCGAGGATCAGGCTGCCATCGGGACGCGCCGAGATCGGCTCCCAGAACTCCCCAATGGCATAGCCGGAGCGGCGATCGACGTCGACCACGCCGGTGTGGCGCTTGGCGCGGTAGCCGACGAAGCCGGAACCTTTCTCGCCGGAGAGATCGACGGAGACGGCGACGCCGCCGGAGAGATCGGCATCGTCGATGTCGACGAGACGCTCGGCCGCATGCAGCGCGTCGAGCTCGTCGGCGTTGAGGATGGCATCACCGGTGCGAAAGCGCACCTGCGACAGCCGCGAGCCCTCGCGTACCAGCACCGGAAACGTCTTCGGGCTGATCTCGGCATAGAGCGGGCCGTGATAGCCGGCGCCGATCATGTCAAAGCGGCGGGTACCGTCGGCGATGACGCGGGTGAAGACGTCGAGTCGGCCGGTCGAGCTCTTCGGGTTCGCAGCCGCGACGATCTCCGGCGGCAGCGCGAGACTTTCGAGCAGCGGCACGATGTAGACGCAGTTGGTCTCCAGCACCGCGCCGTCGGCGAGGCTGAACTCGTGCAGCTTCAATTCGTCGATGCGCTCGGCGACGGTGGCGCCGGGGCCGGGCAGAAAGCTCGCACGCACACGATAGGCGATGTCGCCGAGGCGAAGGTCGAGGCTCGCCGGCTGGATCTGGCTTTCAACGAAATCGTAGGCGGGCAGGATGAGGCCGCCCTCCGCCATCGCCGCGATCATGCGGTCGGGCAGGATACCATTGGCGTCGGCAGCGACCGTGAACGTCAAACGGTGGTCCTCTTCGGGGTCAAACGTATCCGAAAACGCGGGAAAAACGAGCCTTTTACGGCTATCCGATGGATGCCTTGACGAAAAGGGCATTGCAGAATATGAGCATGACTTATCCCGTGGTGATTTGAGCCGGCCGGCTTGCAGCCACGTTAAATAAATCGCTAAACAGGCCGGGGACCTCTGTGATCCCGGCCAGTGGAGATATCCAGGCCGGTTTTTTTGTGACCATTTTTAAGAATGGTCACGTTGGAGAGGTCCTATGTCGAAGTCGCCGGCGTCCACCGCACATTACCGTCCCGAAACCCGTCTGGTCCATTCCGGCACCTTGCGCTCGCAATATGGCGAGACGTCCGAGGCGCTGTTCCTGACGCAGGGCTACGTCTACAACAGCGCCGAGGAGTGCGAGGCGCGCTTCAAGGGCGAGGATCCCGGCTTCATCTACTCGCGCTATTCCAATCCGACGATTGCTATGTTCGAGCGCCGCATGATCGAGCTCGAAGGCGCCGAAGCCGCCCGCTCGGCCGCGACCGGCATGGCCGCGGTGACGACCGCGATCCTGGCGCCGCTGAAGGCCGGCGATCATGTGGTCGCCTCGCGCGCGCTGTTCGGCTCGTGCCTCTATGTGGTGCAGGACCTCCTGCCGCGCTATGGCATCGAGACCACTCTGATCGACGGCCTCGATCTCGACCAGTGGCAACGCGCGGTGAAGCCGAACACGAAAACGTTCTTCCTGGAGAGCCCGACCAATCCGACGCTCGACGTGCTCGACATTCCCGCCATCGCCGAGATCGCGCACAAGGGCGGCGCGCGGCTGATCGTCGACAACGTGTTTGCGACACCGATCTGGCAGAGCCCGCTCGCCCTCGGTGCGGACGTCGTGGTCTATTCCGCGACCAAGCACATCGATGGCCAGGGCCGCTGCCTCGGTGGCATCATCCTGTCGTCGGAAGCCTTCATAGCCGAGCACATCCACAATTTCATGCGCCAGACCGGCCCGTCGATCTCGCCGTTCAACGCCTGGGTCCTGCTCAAGGGCCTAGAGACGCTGGGCGTGCGCGTGCGCGCGCAGACCGAGACGGCGGCCCGCATCGCCGACGTGCTGGCGAGCCACCCGAAGATTTCACGGCTGGTGTTCCCCGGCCGCGCTGATCATCCGCAGGCGGCACTGGTGAAGAAGCAGATGCGCGGCGGCTCGACGCTGGTCGGCTTTGAGGTCAAGGGTGGCAAGCAGGGTGCGTTCCGCGTGCTCAACGAGCTCAAGCTCGCGAAGATCTCCAACAATCTCGGCGACGCCAAGAGCCTGGTGACACATCCGGCGACCACCACGCATCAGCGCCTCAAGCCGGAAGATCGCGCCGCGCTCGGCATCAGCGAAGGCTTTATCCGCTTCTCCGCGGGGCTCGAGCATGCGGATGATCTGATCGAGGATCTCACCGCAGCGCTGGAGAAGGCGTGAAGCTCTTACCCTCCCCTGGAGGGGGAGGGTCGATCGCGCTTAGCGCGAGCGGAGTGGGGTGATCTCTCCACTCGGGCAGTGTTCGACGTGGAGAGACCGTCACCCCACCCCGTCTCACATTTCGCTGCGCTACATGTGAGCCGACCCTCCCCCTCCAGGGGAGGTAAGCGCTACATCGGCCGGTAGGTCCGCACGTTCGCGGGCACGTTGACGCCGATCTTGATCTGGCCGACGGAGCGGATGATGTCGTCGCCGAGGAGCTGGGCGAAGCAGGCGTAGCCCCAGTCGTTCATGTGCAGGCCGTCGGCAATGACGAAGCTTTCCACCGGGATCGACTGCGTCTCGTGCCACTCGCGCATCACCTCGAAACGGGGGAAGATGCCGACGTGACGTAGCTCGGCGACCTTGCCGAGCAGCTTCACCATCTTGCCGGCGCTCTCGGCGCGCTGGTTGACCGCCGGGGAATATTGCGGATCGACCAGCACGATATCGGTGCCGCCGCCAGCCTGGATGCGGGAGATACCGTTCTCGACGAGCTTGGCGGTGTCGCCGGGATCGAGATTGCGCAGCACGGCATTGGTGCCGACCTGCCAGATCACCATATCCGGATGCACGTCGATCACCTCCTTCTGGAGGCGTTTCATCATTTCGGGTGCGTCCTCGCCGCCGACGCCGGCATTGACGACGGTGATGTCGGCGGTCGGATATTGCCGGCGCAGCTGCGCGGCCAGACGATTGGGATAATTGAAATCGGGCGAGCTCGCGCCGTAGCCGGCCGTCGACGACGAGCCGAATGCGACGATCACGACGGGCTGGCCGGCGACGAGCTTGTTCGCGACATGCGGCAGCGAGCCCATCGCCTTCGAGCTGCCCTTGGGCGGCAGGCAGGGTACGCGGCCAAAAATGTCGCCCGCGGATTTCGCGACCTGCTTCATCTTGTCGATGGCGCGCGCTGCGATGCCGCGCTGCTCGGCGGCCGGGTTGGTGGCAGCAACGGTGGTCTGGGAGGGCGATGCGGGAGCAGGACTAGCGGTTTGCGCTGGTCCAGGCGTTGCCTGTGCGGCCTGCGACTGCGCGTGCGACGGCGAAACAGGTGTCAGCAACAGCAGCGCCGCGGCTGCGGGCGCGGCCAGCCATGTCGTCAGGCAAAAAGGGCGGAGAGAACTCATTAACTCTAGACCTCAATTTTGCGGCTGGACCGGACCCAGATGGGCAGCGTCGATCACAAACTGTGCCAACGCCCGGCCAAGGCAATCGTGGACCTGTTTCGCCAGTTCAGGGCCGCGGGACGGGCTGAACAGGTCGAACTGCCCCTGATCGTTCCATTGCCGCATGATCGCGAAACGATCGAACAACGGCACGTCATGCTCCTGGGCCACCACCCGCATATTATCGAGATAGGGCGGCACCGAGATCATGGTTTCGGTACGTGGGCTGTATTGCAAGTTCATCAAGATGACGTCAGCCCCTGCATTTTGCAACGCAGCAACCCCTTCGGTCAGTGCGCCGCGAAATTCGTCGGGATCGATGGCTCGGATAGCATCCACCGTCCCGGTCTGCCAGATGACCAAAGTAGGCCTTTTTGCCTCCATCAGCTTAACGAAGGTGGTGGCGGCCTCCTCCGCCGTTTTCTTGCTCTGTATTTCTACGGAGACGCGCACGGCCTCCGACGGCGGTAGCTTTTCCTTCAGGATCGCCTGCATACGCGCCGGATAGGAGCTGTCCTCCGAGGCCGGAATCGTGGTCGAACGGCTGCCGATGACCAGTATCTCGAGCGGATTGCCCGCCTTCACGGCATCGGCGACCTTGTGCAGCTGGCTCTCGGTCGCAAGCAGATAGGGCGGCAATTCGCAGGCGGCGGGCGCGGCGGGAACGGCCGGCGCAGCATCGTCCGCGCGCGCCGGGGGCGCGGCAAAACCACCGCACAGCAGGATCAGGCTCAGGAGAACCTTCGCCTTCATCAGCCCCCTCCCGCCATATCGGCGCTGCCGATGGCGCTTTTGGTCTTCGAACCGCTCTTGTCAGCCACGCGCTTGTACCACGAAATCACCCAAGCCACGGCCCACATGATCAGGATTCCCGAAAGACTAATCAGCCCATGCATGACCGGGCCGCCGGATACCTCGGCCAGGACGAAATGGCCGGCGAAGGCCAGGAAGACGCCGAGGCAGAAGATCTCCAGGGAATGCTGGCCGCACAGGATCAGCGGCCGCAGCCAGGGCGATCTCAGGCCCGGCCAGTCCCGCGGCAGGAAGCGCACGGTGAGCGCGGCCAGTGCCAGGAAATGGGTGAAGCGCAGCACGTCGAGGTCGGTCTTGTCGATCGGATACATCAACTGCTCGAGCCGCTTCGGCATCAGATGGGACAATTGCGGCACGTACCAGGTCAGCGTCACGTAGAACGCCGCAACGAGATAAGCGATCGAGATCCACATCGTCACGGGTGAAGCCAGAATGCGCGACATGCGTCGCGCACCTCCGAGCGCACACCATGCACCGAACACGAAAAGCAATTGCCAGGCCAACGGATTGAACGCCCAGAAGCCGTTCGGATAGGCCGAGAAGTAGAGGTCGTATTCCCAGGTGACGGCGTAAAGAACAACGGAGAGGCCGAGCGTGACGTCGGGCTTCCATTTCATCGACCAGAGGATCAAAGGCAGCGCCAGCATCAGCACGATGTAGAGCGGCAGCACGTCCATATTGACCGGGCGGAAGCGCAACAGCAGCGCTTGCACGATGGTGACATCGGGCTGCTTGAGGAAATCCATGATGCCCATCTCTTCGGTGTAGAGCGGGTTCTCGAAGCTGGTCGCGACGTAGGATATTTCGGCGAGGAAGATCGTGAACAGGAAGACGTGGGCGACATAGATCTGCCAGACCCGGCGCAGGATGCGCGCGGTGGCGATGACGACGCCGCTTTCCAGCATGGCGCGGCCATAGACGAAGGCGGCGGTATAGCCGGAGATGAAAATGAAGATTTCAGTGGCGTCGCTGAAGCCGTAATTGCGGATCGTGAACCAGGTCAGAAGGCTCGACGGCAAATGGTCGATGAAGATCAGCCACAGCGCCAGACCGCGGAACAGGTCGAGCCTGAGCTCACGCTCGCCGATGGCCGGCAGTGTGATGGCCGGCGCGGCGGCACGGGGTCTCGTACCTGCGGATTTGGCGTCCGCGGGTCCCGCAATCGTCGATCCCGTCACTTGGTCGGCAATGGTCATCGGGGCCCGAAACCCTCGCGCAAATCGCGAAGTTAAGACGTTAAGACGTTAAGGAGTGTATCGTCCGGCCGCGATCTCGCAAAGCGACCGGATCACATTGGGGCGTCTTCCGTTCGAATTCTGGCGGCACGATGTCGGGAAAACCGCCTCCGGCGTTTGGTTCCCGGCCCGGATTTCGTTATGATGCCACCCATGTACCGCGCCGTGACCCGCCAGATCGAAGTGACCGTCCAGCCGAACTTTGTTCCGGAGCAGTCGTCGGCCGACCGCTCCCGTTTTTTCTGGTCCTACACCATCGTCATCACCAACTCCGGGGATGAGACCGTGCAGCTCAAGACGCGGCACTGGATCATCACCGACGCCTCCGGCCGGCAGCAGGAGGTCAAGGGCGAGGGCGTGGTCGGTGAGCAGCCGATCTTGGCGCCCGGCGAGCGCTTCGAATACACCTCCGGCGTGCCCCTCACGACCGCCTCGGGCTTCATGACCGGCCGCTATCAGATGGTCACCGAAAGCGGCGAGCGTTTTGACATCGACGTGCCGACATTCTCGCTCGACAGCCCGGACAACAAGCGGGTGTTGAACTGAGGCTGAGTGCGGCCACTGCTCCACGGTTGGACTCATCCCATCGCTCGTATGCGCGCCCATCTCCCACCGTCATCCTTGTATGGGGAGTGAGTTGTCAAGAGGGCGTCGTTTGATGGCGGCGGTCTTGGGCGCCGCGGCGAGGAGCGGTCAAGGCTGGCCGTAGGCCACCGCCGGAGACGGCGTGGCAGCGGCCTTGAGCGCGACGAGCTCGGCGCCACAATGGCGTCCCTGCAACGCACGCGATGACGATAACAGGTGTGACGTGATGCGAGGCCTGGGCCGTGAATGA